>USAR01000086.1 GCA_900552605.1 uncultured Oscillospiraceae bacterium
TGCTTATCTCAAGATACTAAAAAATACAAAAAAGCAGCAATGCCGTATTGACAATTGACCGCTTTTTGTATATAATAGCATATGTTGACGCTTTTGTTGACACATAATTTAATTGCCGCTGTGGTGGAATAGGCAGACACAAGGGACTTAAAATCCCTCGGGGGCGACTCCGTACCGGTTCAAGTCCGGTCAGCGGCACCAAGACATCAAAACCCGAAGTTTTACGTATCGATAAAGCTTCGGGTTTGTTGTATTCTTTTAAATAACTTATCCGGTTCTTTGTTGATAGCAGCACAGTGGCAACCGCTCAATAATGCTATTTATTCATTTTAATGAATTGATAAGAACACCTCTATTACCGGAACAACTAAAGTATTAACAATACAATACTTCTAAAAAACTTGCAGTGAAACTCTTTTTGTGCTAAAATAAATTTGCGACACATCTGAATATGTAAGCCGTAAAAGGTGCATTTTACTATGGTAAAAATGCAACCTCTGTTTTTGCACCTTTATGGCGTAAAAGATGTGTCGCAGCATTTGGGGCTATGCATTTTTCAGTGCGTAGCTTCGGCTGCGCACTTTTTTATTTTGGAGAAAAAAGAAAATGATTTGCAAAAAATGTGGAAAAGAGATTGATGACCGCTATTTTTCGCATATTAAATAATGATATTCTGAATTAAACTATGCAATTTAAATTTTCCGCCGTTTGCTTAAAAAAGGAAGCCTGACACCCGTCAGACTTCCTTTAATATTTTTAATCCATTATAAAAATCCAATGTTATTTAATTAAAAGCTCCGCAATCTGAATTGCGTTTGTTGCAGCGCCTTTTCTGACCTGATCACCGCAACACCACAGGTTTATGCCGTTATCGCATATAAGATCTTCGCGTATTCTGCCGACAAAAACAGTGTCTTGATTGCTGGTGTCAAGCGGCATTGGGTAAATATCCGCTCCGAGGTCGTCAACAAGGCGGCAGCCGTCTGCATTCGCAATTGCTTTTTTAACCTCTTCAACAGTAAGCTTTTCCTTTGTGCGCAAAAGCACCGAGATTGAATGTGAACGCTCAACGGGAACTCTCACGCAGGTACAGCTGACCTTGAGGTCGGGCAAATGCATAATCTTTCTGCCCTCGTTTTGCATTTTCATTTCCTCGGTTGTGTAGCCGTTGCCGGAATCGCCGCCGATTTTCGGAATAACATTAAAAGCTATTTGGTGCGGAAAAACCTTTGGCTCAACCGCAGAAGCATCACCCTTAAGCACAGCCTCGCTTTCTTCGTAAAGCTCAACAGGTCCCGCAGCGCCTGCACCCGACACTGCCTGATAAGTTGAGGCTATTATCGATTCAATCGGGCTAAGCTTGTTAATTGCGTTTATTGCAACAACAGTTATAATTGTTGAACAGTTTGGATTTGCAATGATGCCCTTGTGGCACTTTGCGTCCTCGGGATTTATCTCGGGAACGATAAGCGGCACGTCTTTATCCATTCTGAATGCGCTTGAATTATCAACAAATACCGCTCCCGCTTTAACAATATGCGGTGCCATTTCTTTTGCCAACGCATTGCTTGCGGCGCCAAGCACTATATCCATTCCCTCAAAAGAATCAGCCGTTGCTTCTTCAACAGTTATTTCTTTTCCGCAAAACGGGAGTTTTTTGCCAACGCTTCTTTTTGACGCCAAGCAGCGGAGTGTATCAACAGGAAAATTTCTTTCCTCTAAAACTTTCATCATTTCTCTGCCGACAGCGCCCGTAGCACCGAGAACGGCCACATTATACTTTTTCATTTTTAAGACCTCTTTAATAACCTGATTAAAATTATTTTATAAAGCTATCGTAAAGAACACGGATAGTCTTTTCGTAATCCTTGTTATCGGTTCCGACGATAATATTTCTCTCATCGGGACCTTGCGATATCATTCTTATGTTAATTCCGTTTTGACCGAGCGCTGCAAAAAGCTTGCCGGATACGCCGGGATTAAACGCCATTTTTCTGCCCACAACAGCAATTATGGAAATATTATCTGTAACCTCGATTTTATCGGGTTCAACCTCATTTTCAATATCACCGATAACGGAATAGAGACAGTCCTTAATGTTGGCAGTAGGCATTACAAAGGAAAATGTGTCGATTGCCGACGGTGCATACTCTATTGAAATATTGTGTCTTTCAAAAATTGCGCATATGCGCTTAAGCAGTCCTACCGCCGCCGACATACCGTGACGTGAAACGCTGATAATATGGAAGTTGTTGCGTCCTGCAATTCCCGTAATAAAACTTGCGTCGTTCTCAGTGTCGTCGCAATTTCGCATAATAATCGTTCCGCTGTTTTCGGGGTCATTTGTGTTGCGAATGTTAAGCGGTATATTGTTTTGCTTAACGGGAAAAATTGTGCCCTCGTGCAAAACCTGCGCGCCCATATAAGAAAGCTCGCGCAGCTCGTCGTAAGTAATGCGTTTAATAGGCTTGGGGTTGTCAACGATCCTCGGGTCTGCCATAAGCACGCCGGAAACATCAGTCCAGTTTTCATAAACATCGGCATTAAGTGCGGCAGCCGCAAGCGCACCGGTTATGTCAGACCCGCCGCGCGTCATAACACGCACGCTGGCGTTCGGCATAATTCCGTAAAATCCGGGAATTACAATACCCTTTTCATAAGGTATGTTCTGAAGCTTTGAGTAAGTCTTTTCGGTATCGATTGAGCCGTCAAATTTAAAGGTAACCCAATCTGTTGCGTCAACAAACTTAAAGCCGAGGTAATCAGCAAGCAGCCTTGCGGAAAGATATTCGCCGCGTGAAACAAGCTCGTCTTGAGTTATCCCGTCATTCATCTTGCGTTTAATTGCCTCAAGCTCCGCCTCGATGTCGGTAACAAGTCCCAACTCATCGCGGATACTTTTATATCTGTCTGCAATCATTTCAAAAATGTTGTCACAGCAAACGCCGTATTGCAAGTGGGCAAAGCAAAGATACAAAAGATCGGTTATTTTATTATCGCCGCTGAAGCGTTTACCCGCCGCCGAAACAACAACAACGCGACGGCTGCGGTCTGACTCAACTATTTTTTTTACTTTGGCGTATTGGCTGGCGTCCGCCATAGACGAGCCGCCGAATTTAAGCACCTTAAACATAACTTACAAAAACTCTCCTTAATAAACACTTGCCACAAAGCAGTCGGGGTCGGTTTTAAGCAATTCCTTAAAGGTCTCATGCATTTTCGCAACTGAAACGGGCTCGGTTAAAATGCCGTGATTCCATAGCTTTGCCTTAATGCTTTCAAGCCAGCTGTTGCTTGCAGTGGTGGAGACATAATAAGGATGGCGCACAATTTCATTGTTAATTGATATAGGTGTTCTGTTAGGATTATATGTTTTAACCGCGCCGTTTGCCACATCAATACAGTCGTTAACAACCGTGAAAGCTGTTGGATATCTTCCTGCGCCGTATCCCAAAAAGCTTGTCCTTCCCACGCTGTCGGCGTCAAAGGAAATTCGGTTGTAGTTAAGAGTAACTCCGGCATACGGCGAAGTGCTTTTAACAAACGTCGGTTCAACCCAGACGGATATCTCGCCGTTTTTGTTGCGGGCTTTTGCAATAAGGCGACAAATATAGCCGTGTGCCTCACTGTCATTAACGGCGGCACTTGTGATATTGCGAATACCTATTACATCGACCTCATCGGGGTTAACAGAAACACCGAAAGCAATGTTTGCCGAAATTGCAATTTTGCGCTTGGTGTCAAGTCCGTCTATATCGGAGCTGGGGTCAAGCTCGGCAAAACCGAGATCCTGCGCCTGCTTTAAGGCTGCATCAAACGATGTTCCGTCACGGTGCATTGCGTCGAGAATATAGTTCGTTGTACCGTTGAAAATGCCGCGCACCCTGTGCACATTGGCAATTCTGACGGTTCTTTCAAGATTGGTAAGCCATGGTATACCGCCGCCTACGGCTGCGGTGTAGCGCAGGCTGACATTATTCTGAAGCGCAAGTGCGGTAAGCTCGTCGTAATGCTCGCAAATAACAAGCTTGTTTGCGGTTACAACATTCTTTTTTGCGCAAAGGGCACGGCGAATATAAGTGTATGCAGGCTCGTTTCCGCCGATAAGCTCAACCACCGTATCAACCGTATCGTCGTTTAAGATGATGTTGTAATCGGTAACGCTTTTGGCGTTAATATCGTCGTGAGTTTTAAGGTCGAGCACATAGGAAACATTAAGCTTATCGCTTTTTTGCGCAAGCTCATAAACGCCGTATCCAACTGTACCGAAACCGAGTATTGCAATGTTCATTCGTCTTGTCCCTTCTTAACGTAAAAAGTTAATAATGCGTTATAAGTGTCGTATCTTTTTTTTGTCGTGTCAACACGTTAAAAAAACAAAAAACACTTGAATTTTATACCGTGATATTATATCATATATATATTGTAATTGCAAGATGTTTCGACAAGTTAATGCAGAATCGGGGTAAATTATGTTATATCAAAGCACAAGAAGTAAAACAGAGGCTATTTCTTCGGCAGAAGCAATTTTGCGCGGCATTGCGCCCGACGGCGGACTTTATATGCCTTGCTCATTGGCTGAATGTGATTTTGATTGGGAAAAGACTCTTTCAATGACCACATTGGAAATTGCGGAATATGTTTTATCCGCACTTTTTACCGATTTTTCTAAAGAGGAAATGCAAGGCATTGTTGAGCGTGCATATCGCGGAAAATTTGAGAGCGACGACCTCACTCCTACCGTTAAAGTCGGAGATAAATATATTTTAGAGCTTTTCAGAGGACCTACAAGCGCATTCAAAGATGTTGCACTATCGGTCTTGCCTCAGCTTATAACAGCGGCAAGAAAAAAGCTCGGCAAGCAAACAGAAACAGTTATCCTTACCGCAACAAGCGGCGACACGGGTAAGGCAGCGCTTGAGGGATTTCACGATGTCGAGGGCACTCGTATAATCGTGTTTTATCCCGAAGGCGGAGTAAGTGCAACGCAAAAGGCACAGATGGTAACCCAAGAAGGAAACAATGTTTGCGTTTGCGCAGTGCGCGGAAATTTTGACGACGCTCAAACAGGAGTTAAAAATATTTTCGCCGCCGTTTCCGAAAACGACCTTTTAAAAGGCACCTCAGCCGAGCTTTCAAGTGCAAATTCAATAAACATAGGCAGGCTTGCACCGCAGATTGTTTACTACTTCCGCTCTTATGCTTCGCTTGTTGAAAACGGCGAAATTAAAAAGGGCGACAAGGTAAGCTTTGTTGTACCCACCGGCAATTTCGGCGATATTTTGGCAGGTTATTTTGCAAAGCTGCTCGGTCTGCCCGTCGAAAAGCTTGTTTGCGCTTCCAATGCCAACAATGTGCTCACCGAATTTTTGAAAACCGGTCATTACAACAAAAAAAGGCATTTTTATAAGACCCTCTCACCTTCTATGGATATCCTGGTTTCCAGCAATCTTGAAAGGCTGATTTATCTCGCAAGCGGCTGCGATGAAAAACAGACGGCGGAATATATGGCTGAGCTTAACACAAACGGTGAATACACTGTGTCCGATGAGATTTTAAAGGAACTGCAAAAAACTTTCCTTGCGGAATATTGCGACGACAAACAAACCGAAAAGGCTATTCACGATACTTACGAATACTATAATTATCTTTGCGACACCCACACCGCGGTTGCGGTGGACGCAGCAAACGTACTGCTTAAAAGCGGAGTGCTTCAAGCTCCGGTTATTGTGCTTTCAACAGCGTCTCCGTTTAAATTCTCTGCGGCAGTGAGCAGCGCTATCGGCGTTGCTCCGAAAGACAATGAATTCGAAACAATGCGCACATTATCAAGCGCCACGGGCATTGAAATACCAAAGGGACTTGCAGGACTCGACGGCAAAAAGGTTCTGCACAAGGATGTTATAGACCGCGATGATATGCTTGATTTTGTTCTTAAAAAGATTGGTGAAAAGAATTGGAAAAAGTAACCCTGCGCGTACCCGCCAGCTCGGCAAACTTAGGGCCGGGGTTTGATTCAATAGGCTGCGCTCTCACAATATACAATGAATTGACGTTTGAAAAAAGCGACAATGAACTTGAGATTACAGGCTGCGAGCCGCAGTTTTGCACAAAAGAAAACCTGGCATATACTTCGTATTTAACCGCCTGCAGTGAATGGGGATTGCCGAGCTTTAACCTTTTAATAAATGTTAAAGCCGATATACCTATGGCAAGGGGTCTCGGTTCAAGCACAGCTATGACGGTTGCGGGAATTGCCGCTGCCGCCGCACTTTGCGACAAATCGGTTGCAAAGGAAGAGATCGCACGTGTTGCCACAATAATTGAGGGTCACCCCGATAACATTGCGCCTGCGGTATA
>USAR01000087.1 GCA_900552605.1 uncultured Oscillospiraceae bacterium
ATCTTTTTTGTTGCAACGTCATACATTCTTACAGTGCTTTGGCCGCCTACCTTTGCAGACGTCGCCTTTGCACTGCTTTGTGCCTTTACCGATGCGTCCGTGCCGCTGCCGGCAGCTTCCCGGGTGCTGCCGGTGCTTGCGGCAAAGTTATAATCTGCCGACGTTTTAAGCGCGGCTTTAGCGCCGTTTTTCGGCAGTGCGCAAAGCGGCACAAGCAGCACGCACGCTGTTAACAAAAGCAATACGACAGAATTTATACTTTTCATATACCCAATCCTTTCGTTTTGTTTTTTGCTGTATTTAATATTGACTTTTTTTGTCCGGTGACTTAAAATATATACTATTAACAATATATAATATGTAGTTTGTCCACAGCATATGCTAACAACGAAAGGTTATGATTATATTTATGAAACACAGCAAAATAATGTCGGTATTTTCGGTTTGCTGCATTGCGGCGGTTGTTCTGCGCATCTTGCAGCTTCGCTTTTTAATAGACGGTGATACCGGATTTGCAAAAACGGGGCTCGGCAACACAAGATGTCTTATTTTGACTTATGTTCTTATGATAGTATGTGCAGCCGTTACTGCTTTTGTAACCGCTTATTCGAGCAAAAGACAGCCGACACAGGCACCTGACATAAAGCAGTGCAAGGAAATTGCGCCTGCTGCATTTTTGATTGTTGTTTATAACGCTTACAGCCTTATAAGCCTTGCTGTTTCCGGCAATCTCAGCAAGATCCGGCTGTTACTTGCGGTTCTTTTACTGCTGAACATTGTGTTTTTCACACTGTACGGTGCAAGCGCTTTTGTTAACATAAAGGTTCCTGCCATTCTTTCAATTGTTCCTGTGATGCTCTCGGGATACAGCCTGATTGAGGAATTTTTAAGCTACAACGGTGTTGTTAATATTTCGGAAAACCTTTTTTCAATCGGCTTTATGTGCTTTCAAACAGTATTCTTTCTGCTGCACGCAAAAATTCTTTGCAACACCGAGGTGCGCCGTTCCTGCCGTTTGGTATTACCTGTTTCAGCGTTTACATTCGGGTTTTCCGCGGTGTGCACGCTGCCGTCGTTACTTATTTATATGTTTGGCGGGGCAGAGAAGCTGCACAATTTCGACTCGTCACACATCGGCTTTATTATAATCGGCATTTACGCGCTTGTGTTTACAATGTTTCTCTATTCAAAAAAACGTATGCCGCGCAAGGAATTCCACACAACCGCCACGATGGATCGTGACCCTAATGAAACAGTATTTTATACCGACGAAAAATAATTCATTCAATATTTTTATCGATTGCTGATAAATAAGTTTCAGGCCTCCTATTTTAGAAACCCCGAGCACAAGGCATATCTAAAATAGGGGGTCTTTTTTTACAATGCGCCGAGATTTTTCATCATTTCTGCTTTTTAAATGATTTCCCCGAAAGGATGTAAATTACAGAATTTAACTTAAATGTTGACACATTGCTGAAAGCCGCTGCTAAACAGCCCCTTCTTCGGCGAGTTGCTTAGCGCGCAGCGCCAACCGTTTCTTCAAAGCCTTCTGTGTTTATTTAAAATGCCGCTCAAAGCATAAGCCCTTGGTTGCAAACGGTTTTTCGCAAACGGTTGAAACAGCCGCCCGTTTTGGGCGGCTGTTTCCTCTCCTTCGGCGATGCGCGCTGCGGCGCTTAAGCGACCTGCCGAAGATGGGGTTGTTTTTACAAAAACCTCGGCAATTTGCAAACAAAAAGCAATCTATAAAAAGCGCAAAGAGCGAACAGTGTTGTTAAAACGCTGCGCGCCCTTTGCTTGTATGGGGATGAATATGGGTGGGTAAATTTATGTGTCGCCGATTTTTTTATGCGACAAAGATAACGCTGATTTATTATATTATGCTCTTTCCTAAATCTCCTGTTTTTTTACCGTGAGCACAAAGGTGTATTTTTCGCTGTCATCGCTTACTGTGCTTCCTACAATAAATCCGGCTCTTTTAAAGGATTCCACGGTTTTATTGTATGTGTTTTCCAGCAAGCGAATATCGCAAAAGGCAGGTGTGCGACGAGGCGGTCTTTGCTCTTTTTTTGGATTGAGCAGCTGCTCGACATATTGCTCAGCCTCAGCGCTGTTCATAGATTTTGCAATTATTTCATCAAGCGCTTTATTACGGCTTGACGAGTCAATTATTCTTATAACCGCGCGAATGTGGCGTTCTGAAAGTCCTGCATTTATCGCTTTTTGCCGCTGCTCGGCGTTAAGCTTTAAAATGCGCAGCTTGTTTGAAAGGGTGGACTGTGCCATTGAAAGGCGGTCGGCAGCCTCAAGCTGAGTTAGGTTGCCGTTGTCGATGATTGCAGCAATTTCTTCCGCTTCTTCAAACATATTAAGAGAATGTCGACTTGTGTTTTCAACAAGAGAAAGCATTTGAGCGCTGCCGTTATCGGCGTTGATAACAAGGCAGGGGATAGTTCTTATACCGGCAAGCTGTGCGGCCTTAAGCCGTCTTTCACCGGCAATTAACATGTATTTTCCGTCGGTTTCGCTCGGCTTTACGGTAATCGGCTGAATTATTCCGTTCAGACGTATGCTGTTTGCAAGCTTGTTAAGCTCATAGCGATCTATACTGCGACCTCTGTTTTTGCAAATAATATCATCTGCATTTATTTCGCAAAGCCTGTTTTCTCTTTTTAAAAATCTCAGCAAAGACTCACTTCCTTTTAGGGTGCCGGGCAAGCTTTCTGTAATGATTATAGGACAAGCGTCGGTGATTTGCAAGCAGATTTGCTCGACTTAAAAACCAAAAAAGCGCTCAAACCACTTTAAGTCTGAGCGTTTATTTAAAGTATTTTGTCGCAATAAATCGTTGCCGCACTTTTATTGCGATATTTTTTTTGACAGCTGTTATTGATAGTTTTTTATCGTCATAACGGCTGCTTTGATATCTTCGCACCATGTCTCGGATATATCGCTTTTGTGGAATGCAGCTTTTTAACGCTTACAAATACCCTCGCACTGCCGTCGGGCAGGTTTTCAAAGGTTGTTTCGCCGTTGTTTCCGCCAAGCAGCTTCAGTGCATTTTCAGAAGCCGTGAGTTCCTCGGCAGCAGTCGGTCCTTTAAGAGCAATGAACATTCCGCCAACCTTTACAAACGGCAGACAGTATTCACTGAGTACCTGCATTTTAGCCACTGCCCGCGCCGTTGCAAAGTCGAATTGTTCTCGCAATTCCTTTTTTCTGCCGGCTTCCTCGGCACGGTCGTGCAGCAGCGTTACTTGCAGATTTAGACTGTTTGAAACCTCGTTTAAAAAATTAAGGCGCTTTTGCAAGCCGTCAAGCAAGGTTATATTAAGGTCGGGTCGCACGGCTTTAAGTACCATTCCGGGAAAGCCTGCGCCCGTGCCGACATCTATTAAACTTGCACCCTGTGGAATTTCAAAATGCTTAAACATAAGCAGGCAGTCGTAAAAATGCTTTGAAAGAATTTCAGCGCTGTCTGTTATTGCTGTAAGGTTCATCACCTTGTTCCATTCCACAAGCAGTTCGGCATATTTTTGCAATCTCTTAATTGCTGCATTATCAAGAACCAAGCCAAACTCGGTGCAAGCTGCCTTTAAATCATCATAGCTGTTCATTTAGTTTCCTCACGTTCGGTTTTTTCAAGATATATCAGCAAAACGGAAATATCGGCAGGGGAGACTCCCGATATTCTCGAAGCCTGTCCGATTGAGTGCGGCATTATTTTTTCAAGCTTTTCAACAGCCTCAAGCCGCAGTCCGCCCACTTTTTTATAGTCGATATTTTTTGGCAAAAGTCTGTTTTCAAGACGCTTTACTTCTTCAACCTGTGCTTCCTGCCTTTTTATATATCCCTCATATTTTATCTCGATTTCAACCTTGTCTGCAACATCGGTGGAAAGCTGAGGTCTTTCCTTATCAAACGGAGCTAAATCGGCATATGATATTTGCGGTCGGCATAACAGCTCTGCAATTTTACAGCCGGTGTTTAACGGCGATGTTTCACGTGAAACAAGTAAATCGTTTATACCGCTTTTCGGTGAGACAGTGGTGGATTTAAGACGTTTTATCTCGTCTTCCTTTTGTTGTTTTCTTTCAAGATAGTGCTGCCACTTTTCATCACCGATGAGTCCGAGCTCTCTTCCTGACGGCATAAGTCTTTCGTCAGCGTTATCCTGCCTTAAAAGCAATCGGTATTCGCTGCGGCTTGTCATCATACGATAAGGGTCCGAGCAGCCCTTTGTAACAAGGTCGTCAATAAGAGTTCCTATATATGAACTGCTGCGGCTTAATATAAAAGGCTCTTTGTTAAGCACTGCCAACGCTGCGTTAACGCCTGCCACAAAACCCTGCGCCGCCGCTTCCTCATATCCCGACGAGCCGTTGAATTGTCCTGCACCGTAAAGTCCCTTTTGCGCTTTGATTTCAAGCGTGGGAGAGAGCGCAAGCGGATCTATGCAATCATATTCAATTGCATATGCATTGCGTGTCATACTGCAGCGCTCAAGTCCCTTTATGGAATGATAAATTTTAATCTGCACCTCCTCGGGAAGTGATGACGACATTCCTTGAAGATACATTTCCTCGGTGCTTTCGCCGCACGGCTCAACAAAAAGCTGGTGCCGTTTTTTATCTGCAAATCTAACTATCTTATCCTCAATGCTTGGGCAATATCGAGGACCGACGCCCTTTATATCTCCTGAATAAAGCGGCGAGCGGTGCAGATTGTCAAGAATAATCTGCTTTGTTTCGTCGTTGGTGTAAGCAATATAACAAACAGCGGTGTTTTTAGGCTCGCCGCAAGTATCATAGCTGAAAGGCACGGGGTTTTCGTCACCGTGCTGAATTTCCATTTTATCAAGGTCAACACTGCTTTTAAGCACCCTTGCGGGAGTGCCTGTTTTAAACCGACGCAAGGGGAGACCCAATTTTTGCAAGCTGTCGGTAAGGCTTGTTGCGGCAAATGTGCCGTCGGGGCCGCCGCTGTAATTGACTTCGCCGACAAAAATTCTGCCGCGCAGATAAACGCCCGTTGCAAGCACAACCTTTTTAAAGGTATATTCCGCATTAAGCTTTGTTACAACGTGCCACTTTTCGTCCTTTTGAAACAGCTCTGTTATCTCCGCTTGCTTTAAAAGAAGATCTTTCTGCTTTTCCAATGCGTGCTTCATATAAGCGGCATATTCTCTGCGGTCTATCTGTGCGCGCAGCGAGTGCACAGCGGGACCTTTACCTCTGTTAAGCATTCGGCTTTGCAAAGTGGTGGCGTCTGCCGCTTTGCCCATTTCTCCGCCGAGTGCGTCAAGCTCGCGTACAAGATGACCCTTTGCAGTTCCGCCGATTTACGGATTGCACGGCATATTTCCTATCATATCCAAGTTAATTGTAAAAACAACGGTTTTTACACCGAGTCTTGCGGCACTCAGCGCAGCTTCAATTCCTGCGTGCCCTGCGCCTATTACCGCAACATCATAATCTCCTGCAAAATAGTTCATTTAAAGCTTTCAACTCTTTCAAATGTTTTAAAATTATTCTTAGTAATTATACAATCTTTTTAATGGTGTTGCAACAACAAAATATTAAAAACAAAAAATCCGGTCACTGAATGATCGGATTTTTTGAATAATGAGATATTTGTTTTATTGCTGCTGCGCTGCCTCTACAACCTGTTTTGCAACCGCGGGCGGTGCTTCTTCATATCTTTCAAAGCTAAAGCTGAAGGTAGCCCAGCCTTGAGTTATCGAACGCATTGCCGTTGCAAAATCGCCCATTTCAGCCATTGGCACTTCCGCAACAATTTCTTTGTACTTGTGGTCGGCTGTATCCATTCCCAAAACCTTGCCGCGGCGTTTTGTAATATCGCCGATAACGTCGCCCATATAATCGTCCGGAACGTAAACCTTCAACATTCCTATCGGCTCAAGCAGCGCCGGCTGCGCCTCCGGTATACCTGCTTTAAACGCAGCATTTGCAGCAAGCTTAAACGCCATTTCAGATGAATCAACAGGGTGATAAGAGCCGTCAACAAGCGTGGCCTTAACACCAACCATCGGGTATCCTGCAAGCACGCCCTTTTGCATACTTTCTTCAAGGCCCTTTTCAACAGCAGGGAAAAAGTTTTTGGGAACAGAGCCGCCGAATATCTTTTCTTCAAACGTAAAGCCTCCGTCGTGCGGTTCAAACTCAACCCACACGTCGCCGAACTGACCGTGACCGCCCGATTGCTTCTTATGCCTGCCCTGCACTTTAACTGATTTTTTTATAGTCTCACGATAAGGCACCTTCGGCACGGCAAGCTTTATTTCCACGCCGAATTTTTTTGCAA
>USAR01000088.1 GCA_900552605.1 uncultured Oscillospiraceae bacterium
TCATACATTGTTTTCAGTTTACGGTCTTCAGCCTGAGCGTTGACACGTCGCCGACAGCCGCTGCAAAACAGCCGAAGTCTGCGGCGTTGCCCGCGCGCAGCGCCAACCGTTTCTTCCGAATTTTTTGCTTCATTTTAAATGCTGCTCAAAGCTAAAGCTTAAGGCAAGCGATAGTTTTTAGCGGAAACGGTTGAAAGAGCCGCCGCCTCGAGCGGCGACTCTTTCCTCGCCTTCGGCGAGGCGCGCTGCGCGCGGGCGACTCCGCAGACTTCGGCTGTTACGAAAAGCTTTAGGCGACATACAAACAAAAAGATACTTATAAAAAAAAGCAAAAATAAACCCTTCTGCTATCAAATGCACCGACAAGACTCAAGCTGCAACTGCATTTTTAACCAAAAAGCCGTTTTGCTGTTTTTGATATTCTTTTTTTAATTTTATAAAATAACGCTTGACTTATTATAAAATTTAACATACAATGCCCTTGTAAAACTACCCGGCTTCTGCCGTTTATTGAAAAAAGGATGAGTGATTTTGATGAAATTAAAGACGAATTTATGCTTGAAGACAGCATTTTGGCAGCTCCTGTTGTAACGCCGAACACATATTCCCGCAAGGTTGTGCTGCCACGCGGCAAATGGATCGCCGATGACGGCACAAAATATGACGGCAATGCGGAATACGTTATTGAATGTCCTATCGACCGTCTTATTTGGTTCAGAAAAGAAAAATCATAAAACAAACAAACTGCAAGAATTTTCTAAAATCCGTTAAGGGGCTGTCGCCAAGTAATTTCACTCACTTGGCGACAGCCCCTTAGTACTATTTTAATATATATGTGTGTTATGTCATTGCATAATAATTGACACGTGTGCCGATCTTTAAAATTCGTACACCAAAATCTTTTTACCGAGCTTTTTGCAGCGGTCAATGGAAAACTTTGTGCCGCGGGACACACCGTCCCAAAATGCCAGCACAATATCGGAGTTTTCTATAATTTCGATATTTCTTTTAAGCGGAGCTGCTCTGCCGAATCTCTCATACTGCGGCAAAAACTCCGTAAGCTTAATGCCGTTTTTCTCGGCATAAATTTTAGCGCAGGTATCAATACCCCTTGCACCGCCGGAAACTATCTCGGTTACACCGTTAGGAAGATACTGTCCGATATCGTCCACTTGAAGTCCTCTTGAGCCGATTATTGCAACACGCATTTGTTTTCACCTCATTATTTTTTGAATATACCGTATATTCACTTTTAACATTATACCACATAGCGGCTGCAAAATAAACGCATAATATGTTTAAACGAGGTGACGGCATGGCGGTTAAAAGTGTTTCTATACGAATTGAAGAAGAGATGCTTAAAAAAATCGGATTCATTGCAGATTACGAAGGGCGGTCGGTTAACAGCCACATTCTTGTGCTTGTTCGGGATGATATCAGAAATTTTGAACAAAACCACGGTGAGATAAACGGCGGAATAAGTCCGGATATAAATGTTAAACCGACTCGCAAAAGCTAACTTAAATTTATATATTTTTCAGGCGGCTGGATTACGGCCGTCTTTTTTGTTAAAATATCTAATTTAATTATAATATATTGCGCAGCGAATGTAAAGTAAATTAAGCATATATTTAACAGACAGATTTCAAATTATCGGAAGATCGGAATTAGTTTTGTTGGTTATAGGTGAAAGTATTACCTGTCCTTTTAAGTGCTTCGAGTTTCACAATGTGTTTTGCGGCGCTTAAGGTTGGGATTTGTTGAGCAGCAGCCGCTGTGCGACGGCGCAAAGCGGCTGCTTTAGTGCCGAGCGCGCGGCGCGCGGTTTGCTGTGATTTACACAAATTGCGATTTAGGCTCGGTTTTTGTTCAGCTACTGCATTTACAGCAGTTTTTTGATATTATACATCGAGTTAAGCGTCTCCCAAAACGGCGGATAATAGGTGTTGACCGTCCAAACGCCGATTCCCCTTAATCCGTATTCTTCCACGAGCGACAGTCTTGCGGCAAAGCTTCGCGCGTCGTCAAACCACACGATGTGCTCCTTGCCGCCCTCGCGGTATGTAAAAAACGGAGCGTCGGACGCACTGTTGTATTCAATCGCACTTCCGACTCTCGCCGCCGTTTGAACTGCGTCCGAGAGCGTCAGCAGCTTTGCCCGTGTGCCGGGAGTGAACGGCAATTTCCAATCGTAAGCATAGTTCGGCATACCGAGCATTATGCTTTGTGGATCCGTTTCACTTGTGGCATATCGCACCACTCTCTCGACTTCTCTCAGCGGTGCCACCGCCATGGGCGGCCCTGCAATATAGCCCCATTCATAGGTCATAAGCATAACCCAATCGCATATGCTTCCAAGCGCATTGTAATCGTGCCCTTCATATAGTCTGCCCTTTTGCATAGCCCCTATTTTCGGCGCCAAAGCCGCTGTTAACAGCAGTCCTTCCGCAGATAGTCTGTCGCCAAGCGCCCTCATAAAGTTAACATAGTCCTCTCGGTTTTCAGCGTAAATGTACTCAAGGTCAACGTTGAGTCCGAGATATCCGTGGGCTTTTAAATATTCCGGAATACCGTTAATAAACATTTGCTGCGCCGTTGTATTTTCAAAGAAAGCCTTTGCCGCATCGGAATCAAAGCCGCCCGAGGATTTGGTGTTTGTAACCGTCATAAGCGGCGCGACATTTGCGTTTCTTGCCGCCGTTATAATGCGGCTGTCGTCCGTTCCCGATAGGCTTCCGTCGGGAGAGAGACGATAGCTGAAAATTGAAATGTATGTAAGATTCGGCAGTATTTTTCCAAGCGTTTCATCGGTTATTGAAGGATAGCAATAGCCGTTAACCTCAATCGTCCTTGTCTTTTCTCTTGCAGGCACGTTCAAATACCTGTCGGGATAGATTGTGTACGGCGGCTTAAGCTTTGGGTTAAGTCTTAAAAGCTCGTCAACACTGACTCCGTGCTGCAGAGCAATTGAGTAAAGCGAATCGCCGCGGTGAATCAGATGCGCCGCTGTGGCAGTCGGAATAACCAAGGCTTGCCCCACGCTCAGGCGGTCGTTTTCGGAAAGGCCGTTTGAAGCTCTCAGCTGCTGAACGGTTACGCCGTAGGTGTTGGCAAGATTCCAAAGGGTGTCTCCTTTTTTAACGGTGTAAATAATCATTTTTCATCGCTCCTTAAACTTAAAAAATTTGTTTCTTCACTTGAAAAAATCACTGTAAGAATGCAATAGACTGCGGTTACCGTGAACGCTCCCACAGCGGCAACCGGCAAATTGCCGGTTACGTTTTTTATTGCGGCACCGCCCAAAAGCACCGCCGCCGCAGAAAACATCAGCGGTTTAAAAAGCCATTCCAAAAGCATAAACTTGGTTTTGGTAACCTTTAAAAGCCGTCTGAAATTAAGCAGTGAGGTTAAAAGATTGCTGTAAACCATAATAAGCAAAAACGCGCTGATGCCGCGCTTTCCCACAAAAAGAATTATTAAGGCAATGCGAGATGCCGCGTCTAAAACGCCGTATAAAAACGAGTGCGTTTGCTGGTCGAGTCCTTTTAAAATGCCGTCGCACACGCTTTCAAGATACATAAACGGCACAAGCGGCGCCAAAGCACGCACAAGAAAACCCGCGTTTTCTTTCGGATAAAAAAAATCGGAAATTTGGTTTCCGCAAAGAAAAAACACCGCAGCAATCGGCATAGAAACATTCACAACAAATCCGATGGCACTTCGGCAGGCGGACTGCACCTTGCCAAAATGACCGAGACTGACTGCGCGGCTGATTTCGGGAATGACCAGTGTCGAAAATGCCGTTAAGAAGGACGCCGGAAAAAACAGCAGCGGCATTACCATTCCCTTAAGCTTGCCGAAGATCGAAAGCGATTCCGCACGATTGCCGGTATATTCCGCCATAAACGCGGGAACCAAGAGGTTTTCTGTTGTTCTTAAAAGAGTTTGCAGATATCTCCCTGCCGTAATCGGCACTGATATGTGCAGCATTTTTTTGGTAACGGCAATGGAAGAGCCTGTATCTTTCCTTATATCTTTTGTGTGCTTTAAGTAAAGACAATAAGAATAAAGACAACTGACCCCCTCAGCCGCCGCGTCGCCTACCATTATCGCCGCAAGGCTGCATTCAAGACCAAGCCCTGAAAAGCGATGCACTGCTGGCAGTATAAACGCCATTCGCGCTGCCTGCTCTATAAGCTGCGCACAGCTTGGCACGGCGGTGTTTCCGGTGGCGAAAAAGTATCCTTTAACGCAGGAAGAAACACCCATAAACGGAAGAGCAAGTCCCATTAAACGTACAGAAAGAAGCGCCCTGCTGTCGCAAATAAACATATCCGTTATAGGTGCTGCCGCAAGAATTAACACGCCTGCCGTTAAAAATGCAGCCAAAAGCGACATCTGCACAGCGCGACGCACAATTTTAATGCAGCTGCCGCCAAGACTCGGCAGTTCTGCAATCATTCTTGTTACCGCTGTGGTTATACCGGCAGAGGCAAAGGTTGCAGCAAGCATAAAAACGGAAAAGATCAGCTGATAAAGTCCCATTCCCTCGGCACCGACAGCGGCAGCAAGCCATATTCTGAAAAAGATTCCGACAGTCCGCAAAACAAGTGAAGTGCCTGTTAAAATTGCGGCATTTTTTATAAACCTCTTATGCTTCATTTCACCCTCCGAAAAAAGCGTATAATAATAAATATGGTATTTTGCGGGAATTATTCCTTGTACCTTTTTACAGTTTGTTGTATAATAAAATCACGGCAGTATACCGCCGTTTACTTTACCTTCTGAAAAGAGGTTTTGCAAAATGAACACCCCGCTTGCGGACAGAATACGTCCTAAGACTCTTGACGAGGTTGTGGGACAGCGCCATTTGCTCGGCGCAAATAAACCGCTTAGAAAAATTATTGAATCGGGCAAAATTCCCAATATGATATTTTACGGTCCGTCGGGCGTCGGCAAAACCACACTTGCCGGAATTATTGCCTCACAAAGCGGAATGAGACTGCACAAGCTTAATGCCACCACCGCCACCACTGCCGACATAAAGGAAATTGTGGCTGAAATCGGCACGGTTGCAGGCTTTGGCGGCATTTTGCTGTACCTTGACGAAATTCAGTATTTTAATAAAAAGCAGCAGCAGATATTGCTGCAATTTATTGAGTCGGGCGATATAACGCTGATTGCTTCCACAACGGAGAATCCTTATTTTTATGTTTATAATGCAATACTCAGCCGCTCCACGGTATTTGAATTTAAAACGGTGGAGACTTCCGACCTTTTGCCTGCCGTTAAACGCGCGGCAAGACTGATGGCGGAAGAGATGAACGCCGAATGTGAGCTTTCGGACGAGGTTGCCGAGATAATTGCCAAGGGCTGCGGCGGCGATGTTCGCAAATCAATAAACGCGGTTGAGCTGTGCCTGCTTTCCGCAGAAAATGAGAACGGCAAGCTCGATGTATCTCCCGACACGGCGCGCGAGCTTTCTCAACACAGCGCAATGCGCTACGACCGCGAGGGAGACGACCATTATGACATAGTTTCCGCTTACCAAAAGTCAATGCGCGGCTCAGACCCCGACGCCGCACTTCACTATCTTGCGCGGCTGCTTGAGGCAGGCGACCTGCCATCTGCTTGCCGCAGGCTTATGGTATGTGCGTGTGAGGACGTGGGACTTGCCTATCCGCAGATAATCCCCATTGTGAAAGCGGCGGTGGATATCGCAAACGCAGTAGGACTGCCGGAAGCGCGCATACCGCTTGCGGACGCTGTTATAATGGTTGCAACCTGTCCTAAATCGAACTCCGCCTACCTTGCGATAAATGCCGCTGCGGAAGATATTAAACGCGGCAACTCGGGACCTGTTCCGAGAAATCTGCAAAACAAGCATTTTGACGGTGAGGACGCCGTGATTAAGGGTCAGCACTATATTTATCCGCACGACTATTCCAACCACTATGTTGAACAAAACTACCTTCCGGAAACTATGCACAATACAAAATACTATGAGTTTGGAAACAACAAAAACGAGCAAAGCTTTAAGGCATATTGGGACAGCATTAAGGGCAAAAAATGAGCGGTGTTTTTTAAAAACCACGCTGCAAAAGGAAAAGCAAGCCCACCGTTCACAGTACCGTTAACGGTACTGTGAACGGTGGGCTTGACTGTGTCCGACAAGCGGAAGTTTGACTTTTGCCGTTTTTTCAAATATCTTTAGAAATCTTTTCGTTTGCACGTCGTTGAGATTCCGGAAATACAACCAAAGTCTGCGGCGTCGCTTGAGCGCGCAGCGCCAACCGTTTCAACGAAGTTCCGCATTT
>USAR01000089.1 GCA_900552605.1 uncultured Oscillospiraceae bacterium
TTGCAACCGGGCGCACTCTTTTTATCAAACGCAGACTTGCCTTATCGCGGTTTCCCTCAAGACGATACGTCGTTTGCAACAAAATTCTTTGGCTTTGCGTCACCGCCTCACGACGGTTTTACCGACAAGTATTCAATTGTCACGAAAGAAAATCTACAAGCGGTTTAAGTCGTTCTCTCCTATTATACTTTTAATATACACGCCGCAAGAGTCTTTGTCAAGTTTTTTTAAATTACGGATTTCCTGCGTCGTATAGTTGTATTTTTTACTGCCCACGCATTCGAAACCACAAAATGCAAAACGCAACAAACCGCAGCGATTGCGACGATAAGCACAAACGCGCCGAGCGAGCCGAAAATAACAGCCATCTTTCTTTTCCTCGTCATTTCAGCCTACCGTATACTCGTATTCGCCGGCCGTGAGCGTTTTTTCACCGCTCGACAGGACGACTTTTGCCGTCGATTTTCATCGTTTCGGAAAGTTTAACGGTTTCGCTGTCCGAGCAAAGTTGAATCGCATATTCGCCGCTTTCGATAACTTACCGCTTTTCTTTTGCGTTGTAATATGCAAGGTCGGCTTTGTTTAATCAAAAGTTTTTCAGATGAGTATAACATAAGCATCTTATGTGAAGCCCTTAAAGTTGCAAAAGGAAGTTACTACAACCACATATTACGCAATAAAAACGGAAAAAGAATTATTGAAGGCGTCGCAACATACATACACGTTTATAACAGCAAAAGTCCACACTCTGTTTTAATGAACCGGACACCGGACCGCTACGAATCCAAATACTTCAGTGTACATAAAGATAAATCCAATTTCGAAACCGAACACTGACGGTTCGAAAAAATATTGTTCGAGCATTATTACAGTAATTCCTGTATTTTTCGCAATTAAATATTCAGTTTGAAACACATGATTAAACAAGGCTTTTTATCAGGAAGCACCTGCATTTCGCATATAAAAAGACCTTAAAACCGAACAATTATAGTTCATATTTCAAGGTCTATTCATATGGCCCGCCCGAAGGGATTCGAACCCCCGGCCTTCAGAATCGGAATCTGCTGCGATATCCAGCTTCGCTACGGGCGGATGACAAACTTATTTTACCACAGCAAACCTTAAAAATCAACGCTTATTTGTAATAAACATTCGTGTTATCAGCCGTTCCGACGACATAGCACAACCTGATGGCCGTTATTAAATTTGATTTTAAACAATTATCACAAAGTTGCATAACCTAACACCGTATTAACTCCGTAGTATACAAAAAAATTCCTTGATTTTATATCTTACCCGTGGTATAATCTTTAATAACGCAAAGCGCGGGCGTGGTGGAATGGCAGACACGCTAGTCTTAGGAACTAGTGGGCAACCGTGCAGGTTCAAGTCCTGTCGCCCGCACCATATCGAGTGTTCATAAGGGATTTCACTTGTGAATACTCGATTTTTTATCTTGATACGGTTTTATGTACTGAGCAGGCGGTGTGCCTGCTCTTTTGCTATGCCGGTAGCGGCTCGGTAGCAGGGAGAAATCTCTGCCGCCGTTTTTTGCATATGAAATTTTGAGCTTTTCTTTCAATTTCTTCAACTCTGCCTGTAGAAAGCAAAGCATTTATCGCCTCAAACATTGTCGATGGAATATTTTGACCTGTTCTGTTGAGCTCATAGTGTTGATTCGTTTTTTATGAAAAATATTTGTTTATAAGGTTATACTTATCGGGCACACAGATTTTTATGGGTAAACCATAGCTTTATTCCATTATTACTAATGTATATTTGTTATATATATTCCCCCACCGATAAGCAAAAAAGCCAGTAAATATTGTATGTTGAAAATATTTTCACCAAGCAATAATGCGCCCAAAACACTTGCGAAAATCGGTTCCGCAAATTTAATAATAAACTTTTTGGACAGCGAATTGTATTTGACAATTGTAAACCATAAACAATATCCGAATATGGATGCTATACATATATACACAAATACAAAGGCAGATGTATTTAATTCAAAGGACATACTGCCACCTATCATTACGCCGACTATCAAAAGCACAATTCCGCCAAGCAGTTGAGAAGTACCAGTGGCAGTTATAGGGTTTACGGTATCGAACAGCTTTTTACTGATTACATTTGAAAAAACAGTGCAAAACGACGCAAGCAAAATCAGTGTATCTCCCAAACTCCAAGCAGATCCCGCAGACGACATATTGATTGCAATAATCCTGCTGAAACCCAATATCACACCGACAAACTTCTTTACCGTCAGTTTGTCATCCTTAAAGAAAAGCCACGAAAAGCAAACATAAAGACAGACACCGATTTGCTTTATTATGGCTGTTTTAGAACTTTCAGTATAACTCAGTGCCATATATGTAAACGCATAGTGCAAAATTATCGCAAACAATCCCGAAATTGCTATTAAATTGAGTTTGCTTTTGACAGGCTGAAAACTGTCTCTGTTCTTTATAAGGCTGTAAATTGAAATGATAAGTCCGCACACAGCAAACCTCACGCCGGCAAGGAACAATATATCTCCGGTAGAAGTAATGTCATACCCTTTATAGCCGATTTTTACCATTGGAAAAAGCGACCCCCACAAAAACATTACCAATAGCCCGAAAAATACTGTTTTTTCCTACTCATGAACAATCCTCAATACAACCTTACCCACATTTTCACTTCTTTCGAGAATTGCGTGAGCATCTTCTGCCTGCTCAATTGGCAGAACCTTGTAAATCGACGGAGATATTTCACCGCTTTCGAGTTTAGGCCACAGCTTTTCTGTAAGTTCGTTTAGAATCTGCGCTTTTTCCTCTGAGGAACGCTTTCTGAGCATACTTCCCACGATATGTAAGCCCTTTGTCAAAATTTGGCGAAGCTTTATATTGGTTTCAATTCCTGCAAGGGTTGAAATAATTACCCAGTATCCGCCTTCGGCCATATATGGAAGGCATTTTCCAAGGTCCTCACCGCCCAAACAGTCCACCGCCGCCGAGCAAAGCACAGACATTGTCGCCTATTTTCTTTCCGCTTTATTTTTTTGCTTTTTCACCCATATCCTCTATTACGCCCGAGACTTCAAGTCCCATCCAATCGGGTCAGCCCTTCGGAGACGGATATGTACCTTTTCTTTGAAGCAAATCCGCACGGTTGAGCGCAGCGGCATAAATCTTTATTAAAATCTCATCTTCGTGGGGAGTCGGTTTTTCTACTTCACTCCAAACAAGATTTTGCTTTTCATCTGTAAGCATAGCTTTTATTGTTATTTATCCTCCTGCAAACATGAGCAAATTTTATTTCTTCTTAAATAATCGTCCATTCTAACATTTCTATAATCATTCGCATACACAGAAAAATCTATATTCTTTGATTTTTCGTATTCATATTTAAGTCCGTCCTCCAGTGTCATCAATTCGCTTTGTTTCATTCCCGTTAGCGCTAAAATTTTGGAATTATCCGTAATTCGTTGGAACATTCTTGCATAGATAAGCTGATATTTTGCATAATCAGCCCCTTCTGCAATTATGTCAAGATAATCTTCAACACTGACTGTTACATATTTGAACGGAACTATGCTGTTGTAAATCTCGGCGATTTCCTTCCAAGAGTGATGCTCAGCAGTGGCGACGTTATAGCTTTCGCCGTAAGCCTGTTCGTTGAACAAAACTCTCGCTATCATAACACCGACATCTCCGCCCCACGAAAGCGTTGCCTGGCACTCCATGGCCGGTTCGGGAAGAACAATCGTTTTGCCCGTCTGCATACGGTGAATAAGTGTAGGCGCTTCCAGTGTTACAAGCTGAAATCTACCTGTTGAATAGGTTGTTGCAGGACGGACAACCGTCCAATTCTTATACAGTGAATCAAACAGCATATTTTCTTCTCTTGCTTTGTACAGTGCGTAATCATCTGTTGCAAGGAATGCCTGATCGGTTGAAACATCAAGCAATCTCGGCGTATCCTCCGTTATCGGCGGCTCGTTTGCATAAACACGGCAACTGGAAAGGAATATGTAATGCTCTGTGTTATCAAGAAATTTCTTATAAACACTTTTAAAGCCCGAAGTGTTGTAGGTCATAAAATCAATGATGCCGTTATAGTTATTCTTCAGCAAGCTGTCAAGTAATCCGGGATCTTGTATATTTCCTTTGATGTATTTAAGCATTGGATTCTCCGATATCATATCATCAAGTGATAACACGTCAACCCTATAGCCCATTTTCAAAAGCTCAGGTACTACATATTTTCCCATAGCTCCGGTTCCGCCAAGAACAAGTACTTTTTTACACATATTATTTTTCTCCTTTTATTCCGTATCCGTCAATTGCCATCATAAGTCTGTCGGCGTTTTCAATAATTGCGCCGATCGCGGTTATATCGGGCTGCCCAAGATTTGCAAACTTCGGTATATATGTATCGCCGCAAAACACCATATATCCGCCGAGCAGTGCGTTTAAAATTCTTGATATTGCCCTGTATTTACCGTTACATATAAGTGTGACAGACACTTTGATTTCTTTCTTCATCATAAGCATTGCTTTTACAGTTTCGCCCAGCTCATATTCAGTATCGCACATAGTAACAAGCTTTATGGTATCAGGGTTTCTTTTTTCAAGAAACAAGCATAAATCAATCAATTCATCACATTCCATAAATGTTGCAATATGATTGGACAGAAGTATTTCCCCGCCGGCCGAATGAACTCTTTCTATTAGCTCGCATTGCTTTTGTATTACCGCATCACATACAACCACTTCCTTTGGTTTTTTCTTAACAAACTAATAATTCGCATCTAAAAAGTTTTCGTTAAATTTATCCCTTGATTTATAATCATAGGTATAGCCTTGTATATCAATTCCCGCTGCACCTGCTTCGACGGTGCGAAGCAATAAATTTACACGTTCATTTTCTTCATCCTCATTGTTTGTTACGGTATAATTCAAACCAAAAATCGGAAGCGGCGATTATGATATTATTCTTTTCAGTGCCTCTAAACTCAAACTTTCCTTGTCGAATTACGCTAAATGTAAATCAATACCTTTTGCCCCGTGGAGAGCAAAGGTTTTTATCGAACGAATTGCCTGTTCGGCGGTTTCCTCCTGCACAGAACCCGTAAGCACGGGCGAGCTGTTTGCCATAAACGATTTTCTCATAGAATCCTCCTATATAATTGAATTTTTCTAATATATCAGTTTTCTCCTACAACTTTGCAAAGCGTTTTTTGAACAGCAAATTCGTGCTTATAAGAATAAGGATTGGCTTTTTCGCCCGTAACCGATTGATAAAATTCCTTCATCATTTCATCATAGCGTGAAAGGGTTGGAACATCTTTTACATTGATTTCTTCTTTTATATCAGAATAATGAGAACTGCCAACCATCGCTTTAGTTGACTTTATCATTTTTACATTTAACTCAATCGGTTTGATTTCCACAGTGCCCTTACTACCCATAACTGCAAATCTTCGCATACCCCAGCCGTTCACTTCCACCGAGAGAGTTGTGATTTTTGCAATTGCTTTTTCATATTCCAAAACCGCAAAATTATTGTCGTCAGAATAGACGTCTTCAAAGCCTGTTTGTTTAATAAAGGAATAAATATTTTTCGGCTCACCTAAAATGCTTACAATTAAATCAATCAGATGCGAACCGAAAATATACATTGAACCGCCCTTAAAATGCTTCAGCCATTCTCTGTATTCCTTTGAATGATATGTGCTCATTTCTGCGTCTATCTGATATATTTCCCCAAGTTCTCCTGATTTTATCATTTCTATACATTTTCTTATGGCATAGTTATATCGGTACATATATGCCATTTGTACAGTGAGCTTTTTCTCATTTGCAGTATTTAAAAGCGTTTGAAATTCAGCAAGTGTCCCGCTTGCAGGTTTATCTATGTGAACATGCTTTCCTGCATCAACACACATCTTTGCAATTTTCGTTAAGTTCCAAACATCGCATTCAACCAATACAGCCTCTGACAATTCTATAATTTCTTCAACACTTAATCTCGGCAAATTCTTATAGCACCCAAAACCGCCTCGTTTTTTAACCCAATCATCGTTTTCTTCGGCATATCCTATCACTTCAAAAAGCTCCGGAAATTTTTGCACCGCTAGCATTTTGCCTTCGCCGTGGTTGTGACCGATGCCGATTTGCCCTATTTTTACTTTTTGCATCATACTTATCTCCAACCAAATACTATGCAAATTATAAAACAATACTTATTTCATAAAATGATTATAAAATTTCATAAAATGATTATAAAATTCTTAAATATATTAGTAAATATCAAATAT
>USAR01000090.1 GCA_900552605.1 uncultured Oscillospiraceae bacterium
AAAAGAAATTAAAAAACGGTCTGGCGCTATCGTTGCCCTGATTTTCGGGGGTTTGTTTTAGCTTTGCTTTGCGATGTCGGGCAGCACTTTTTTGCAATGCCCGACATCGCATGATTTCATCTTTTATTTTATACTATGCCAGATTTTCGGAATATATCAGCTCTACAAGCTCATCGACACATTCCTCGCAAATCTCTGTTGTGGCAGCCTCTGCCATAACACGGATAAGCGGCTCTGTTCCGCTCTCTCTTAAAAGCACTCTGCCGTCCTGTCCCAAGCGCGCGGTAATTTCCGCAACCTTTTGCTTGATGTTCTCATTGTTGCGAACTGCCGCTTTATCGGCAACACGGACATTTTTAAGCACCTGCGGGAACATTTTAACCGGCTCTGCCAGCTGCGAAAGGGTCTTCTTTGCGGAAAGACACGCCTCTGTAAGCTTTATTGCGGTAAGGAGTCCGTCGCCGGTTGTTGCGTATTTGCTCAAGATTATATGCCCCGACTGCTCGCCGCCGATGCAATTGCCGAACTCCGACATATTTTCCCAGACATAGCGGTCGCCGACAGTGGTTTGAGCGTAATCGATTCCCGCTTCTTTAAGCGCTTTGTAAAGCCCCATATTAGACATAATTGTGGTAACCACGGTGTTATTTGCAAGCGCACCGTTGTGCTTCATATCAACGCCGAATATGTAAAGAATATGGTCGCCGTTAATAACCTCTCCGTGCTCGTCAACCGCAATGCAGCGGTCGGCGTCGCCGTCGAAAGCAAAGCCCATATCAAGTCCGTTTTCTTTCACAAAATTTTGCAAAGCCTCAATATGTGTTGAGCCGGCACCCTCGTTGATATTAACGCCGTTTGGCTGGTCGTTAATTGTGTGTGTTTTTGCACCGAGTGCGTCGAAAACACTTTTTGCAATCATCCAGCTGCTGCCGTTTGCACAGTCAAGACCGATGTTGAGGTGCTTGAAAGAGTGTGACGACAACGAAATGAGATAACCGATATAGCGGTTTCTGCCTGCCGAATAGTCAACGCTTTTGCCGATATCCTTTCCTGTTGCAAGCGGAATATTATCGCCCTCAATACCGAGCTCGGAAAGCTTGCCGTCGAGATAAAGCTCAATTTTTTCAATTGTGCCGTCGTCCATTTTTTCACCGTAACGGTTAACAAGCTTAATGCCGTTATCGTAAAACGGATTGTGGCTTGCAGAGATCATAACTCCGCAGGAAAAATCATCTTGCCTTGTAACGTAGGAAACGCTCGGCGTGGTGGTAACGTGCAGCAGATATGCATCTGCACCCGACGCTGTAAGACCGGCAGCAATGGCATATTCAAACATATAGCTTGAAAGACGCGTGTCCTTGCCGATAACCACCTTTACCTTTTCATCGGTATTTCTGCCGTAGTACCAACCGAGAAACCTGCCGATTTTGTAAGCGTGCTCGCCCGTGAGCGTTTTGCCCGCCTCGCCGCGAAAACCGTCGGTTCCGAAGTATTTGCCCATTTTACCCCTTCTTTCACAATGATAAAACAAACCAAATATATATTACCACAAGGCGTCAATTTAGTCAACGGTAAAAAGCTGCACATTAAAAGCATAAAACACCGCTTTGACATTAAAGCCAAGGCGGTGCCGACAGAATTATGTATTGAATTAAAGCAGGTTGATGCCGTGCTCCCGGCAGGCAAGCTCAACATCGTCGGGCCAAATCGACGACTGCACTTCTCCGATGTGCATTTTTTCAAGCAGCAAAAGGCAAAGCCTTGACTGACCTATGCCGCCGCCGATAGTTAGCGGCAATGTGCCGTTTAAAATGCCCTTGTGGTAAGGGAATTTTTCTCTCTCTGTGCAATTTTCCGCAACGAGCTGACTGTGCAGACTCTCGGCATTAACGCGGATACCCATTGAGGAGATCTCAAGCGGTTCGTCAAGAACGGCATTATAGAAAAACAGGTCACCGTTCAGCTGCCAATCATCATAGTCGGGCGCTCTGCCGCCGTGCTTTACTCCGCTTTTAAGAGGTGCGCCGATCTGCATTATAAAAACCGTTTTGTGCTTTTTTACTATTATTGCTTCACGCTGCTCGGGTGAAAGCTCGGGATACATATCCTCAAGCTCCTGAGAGGTGATGAAGAACACCTCTTCGTTAAGCGGATTTTTAAGCGTGGGGTATTCGTTCTGCACTTTGTCGTGAGCCGCGCAAATTGCGCGCACTATTTTTCTTACCGTGTGCTTTAAGTATTCCAAATTGCGCTGCTCGGGCGTAATAACACGCTCCCAATCCCACTGATCGACATAGATTGAGTGAATGTTGTCCATATCATCGTCACGACGAATCGCGCTCATATCCGTGTAAAGTCCCTCTCCTGCGGTAAAGCCGTAGCGATAAAGTGCCATTCTCTTCCACTTTGCAAGCGATTGCACAACCTCAGCCTCGGTGCCGGTCTCGCGAATGGTGAAGTGCACCTTTCTTTCTGTTCCGTTAAGGTCGTCGTTAATACCGCTGTCTTTTGAAACAAACAGCGGAGCGCTTATTCTTTGTAAGCGCAGCGCAGGTTTAAGCTCGTGCTGAAAGGTGTCCTTAACATATTTGATAGCACGCTGTGTATCGCGCAGAGAAAGTGTTGAGTGGTATCCGTCAACCATTTTAAAGCTGTGCATTTTAAAAAAGCTCCTTTGCGGTTTTATATTGTTTTAAAGCATCGACTGTAACAGGATATTTGTCATACCGAAGTATATAAGCAGTGAAATTGCGTCGACAATTGTTGTTATAAAAGGACTCGCCATAACCGCCGGGTCCAGATGAACGGCAGAAGCGAATATCGGCAGCGAGCACCCGACAAGCTTTGCGATTATAACGGTAAATACCACCGTCAGGCAAACCGTGCCGGCAATAAGGCAGACTGAGCCTATATTGTAACCCGAAAAGGTGTTAAGCATAAAATGATCCACCGTAAGAATTTTAACAAAGTTGACCGATGCCAATGAAATTCCGCAAACAAAACCTACTCTCAGCTCTTTTAAAAGCACCTTTGCGAGGTCGGAAAAGCGAATCTCCTCAAGCGACAGACCGCGAATGACGGTTACAGCCGCCTGCGAACCCGAGTTGCCGCCCGTGTCCATAAGCATCGGTATAAAAGATGTGAGTACCACTATGCTTTTAAGCTTATCTTCAAAGCCTGAAATTATGGCGCCTGTAAACGTGGCGGAAACCATTAAGATCATAAGCCACGGTATACGCTTTTTAAATGTTTCTAAAACACCGGTTTTAAGGTACGGCTTGTCATTCGGAATGATAGCCGCCATTTTTTCGATATCCTCGGTGTTTTCGTCCTCGATAACGTCCATTGCGTCATCGAATGTAACAATGCCCACAAGGCGGTTTTCCTTATCCACCACGGGCACAACCGAGAAATCGTATTTATGGAAAAGCCTTGCAACGTCCTCTTTATCATCAAGCGTGTTTGCCGATATGACGTTATCTTCCATAATGTCTTTAATAAGCTTTGTGCCGTCTGCAAGCAGAAGATCCTTAACCGTAACCACGCCTTCAAGCTTGCGGTTTGAATCTATACAATAGCAAGTGTAAACCGTTTCTTTATCAATACCGGTTTTTCTGATGTGCTCAAATGCCTGCTTTACGGTCATATCCTTTTTAAGGTCTACAAACTCAGGCGTCATAAGGCTGCCGGCGCTGTCCTTCGGATATTTCAGAAGCTCATTTATAGCACGGCGAGTGTTGCTGTCAGATTGACGCAAAATGCGCTTAACGACATTTGCCGGCATTTCTTCGATAATATCAACGGCATCATCAAGATAAAGCTCGTCTACAACGGCTTTAAGCTCGTTATCCGAAAAGTTTTTTATAAGCTGCTGCTGCATATCGGCATCAAGCTCGACAAAAGTATCCGCCGCAAGCTCCTTCGGAAGGAGCCTGAAAAGCAATGTGCGTTTTTCGTTGTCAAGCTCTTCAAAAACCGGTGCCAAATCCATCGGCTTCATTTCCGCAAGCTCACGTCGCAGCGCAGCATACCGCTTGCTTTCAAGCAGCTGCAAAATTTCCTCTGTCATAATGCGGTTCTCCTTTTTACTTTTTATTTTGCGCAAAAAATCTTAATAACCCTTTGCACACCGTGCGGTACTATTATGGCAGCAAGCCGCTGTACCGACACCCAAGCCGACAAAACAGATTGCCGGTGAAAGTCAAGGAAAAACACAAAAGACCAAAGTTTAAAACACACCGCACAAAGCCGAAACGGTTTTTGGCTGAAGCGCCGCTTAAATTTTGCTTTTAAGCAAAATACAAAACGAAAACAAACGCCTCTTTTCCGATACCGCTCTGCCGCACTTGCGCGGCGGTGTTACCTCGGGGCTTTGTGCTTTTACTGTGACCAGCGTCCATTTTCGTTTCACTTCCTTTTGTTTAAAAGCATTACGTAATTTAAAATCACGAAGCACGACTTAAAGCTTTAAAAATCGTGCCTTATTATTTTAACACCTTTTTCTCTGTTTTACAAGCACTGTAATAAATTTTTTACAGTGCCTTTAAAACCAAAAATCTAAATCGTATGTTTGCAAAATTCTTTTTTTAAGTTACCTTTGTCCGGATTTTGTCACTGCTTAAAAAAGTCAGCCGCCGCCGAATCTGTCGTTTAGTGAATCAACATTAAAAAAATCCTCGTAAACGCAGGTGCTTGGGAGCTGACAGCTTAAAGAGTTCTCAGTCCTTTCGGATATCCGTTTTTGACCCTGCCTCCGACAGCCTTGCCGAACGAAAGCGGAATACCGTCAACAGCCACTCTCAAATAGCCGTTTTTTGTTATTCCCTCAGCCTCTGTTTCTTCACCGTGCAAAAAAGCCGCTGTGCGTTTGTCGGAAAGCTCAAGCGAAAGCTCGTTTTGCACCGTTACTGCAGGCGATGAAAACATTGCGTGCGACGGCAAAAGCCTGCCCTTACGCTCGCTTCCGAGCGGCAGTCCCTGCCGCAAAACGCACAGTCCTTTAGGCAGAGCGCCAAGCTTTGATAAATAAAGTCCGCCGTCTGCACCCTTAATCAAATTGCCGTCGGGCAGCTTTATTCCGCTGTCGTCACAAAAGCTTTTTAAAGCGGCGACTGCCGCCTTCTGCGGCTCCGATTTCAAAAACGGAATCTCATTTCTTAAAGAATTGCCGCGCTTTTTGAATTTTGCAACAAAATGTCCCTCGCCGCCGTCCATCGGAAAAACTCTGACGGCGTTTTGAAGTCCCACAGCCGCTCTTCCGAAGCCGACTTCAATCGGCACCGCTTCAAAATCGCTGTGCTCTTTTAAAAACCACAAAACATTTTGCTCATTCTCTTCGTAGGAGAAGGTGCAGGTTGAATACACAAGCGTGCCGCCGTCTCTCAGCAAAACCGCCGCCCGGTTTAAAATCTCACGCTGTCTTTCGGCGCACATTGCAACATTTTCGCGGCTCCACATTTCCACCGCCTGCGGCTCTTTTCTGAACATTCCCTCTCCCGAGCACGGCGCGTCTACCAAAACCTTGTCAAAAGCGCCCTCAAGCTCCTTTGTAAGTACATCGGGCATTGCAGCGGATACCACACCGTTTGCAATTCCCATTCTCTCAAAATTGGAAACTATTATCTGCGCTCTGCGAAACACTGCGTCGTTTGACCAAATAAGACCTTCACCCGAAAGCTTTGCCGCAATCTGCGTGGACTTTCCGCCGGGTGCCGCGCAAAGGTCAAGCACATAATCTCCGGGTTTCGGGTCAAGCACCTCAACCGCTGTTGCCGCCGACGGCTCCTGCACGTAAAAAGCGCCTGCGTGATGATAAGGGTCGTTGCCTGCGGCAAAATCGGAGGAAATATAAAATGACTCTTTGCAAAAAGGCGACTGACCCTTTAAAAAATCACGTTTTAAAAACTGCTCTCGACTGCATTTAAGCGTATTGAGTCTCACAGCACGAAACGGAGGCTTTGAAAGGATGCCGAAATATTCCTCGCCGTCGTCATAGTTTTTCAAAATTTCACGAATGTCTTTTTTGTAGTTTTCAGGTAAAACCAAACTAATGCCCTCCGAGTGAATAAATTTTTTGAATTTCGTAAATAATACTAAATGAAAGTGGGGTGACTTTAATGAGCAATCGTAACAATCAGCAAAACCAGCAGAACAATCAGCAGAATAACCGGCAGAACCAACAGCAGCAGAATCAGCAGCAGAATCAACAGCAGAATCAGCAGCAGAATCAAAACAGATAAATTTATAACGATTATATGATACTGAAATGCAAAAAGCGTTTCGGATAAGTCGATACGATCGGCT
>USAR01000091.1 GCA_900552605.1 uncultured Oscillospiraceae bacterium
TGTGCCCATGCTCCTCAGACCCTTATTCTCTTGACGCCGTTATTTTCCCCGACCTTAAAGCGGTTATTTTAGACGGCACCGCGCCGCACGTTGTTGAGCCTTCCTTCCCCGGTGCGTGCGAGGAGATTGTAAACCTCGGCGATTATTGGCAGGGCGAAACACTTTATGAAAACCGCGAGGATATACTAAAGCTCTTTGCCGAAAACAGCCTCTGTCACAAGCGCGCGTCGAGTTATATCAGAGCTGCCGGCAGCGTTATAGAGGACACTGCGGCAATTGCGGAAGAATGTACGGATTTTGAAAAGGTGCACCGCTTTGCGCTGAGACTTGCCAAAAAGACTGTACCGAAAACGCACTCAAGACCAAAGGAATGGGTAAGGTATTTAAGTGCAGTGACACCTGTCGGTCATGTCTTTTATAAGAAAACGCCGGAAAAGCTTTGCGAAAACAAAATACTTATTTCCGATGAATACGGTGCAGCGTCGCCGGCGCTGCTCGGCACAATTCGTGAATATGCTCTTGAGAACGGTCACGAAATTATCTGCTGCCGCTGCCCGATGCGCCCGTTTGATAAGACCGAGCACATAATAATTCCGGCTCTTTCACTCGGTTTTTGCACTGTAAACAGATATCACACGCTTGAGAGTGACGAGCGCACAATACATGCAAGAAGATTTACGGACGTCGGTGCACTGCACACTGCGCGCGCAAGGCTTTCTTTTAACCGCAAGGCGTCGGCACAGCTTATTTTAAAGGCATCCGAGGCGCTTGAAAACGCAAAGAGGGTTCACGACGTTTTGGAAGAAAAATACCGCGAGGCAATGAATTTTGAAGCGCTCGATACGGTTAAAGAGGAACTTATAAGAAAAATCGGCAGGATATAAAAGTTTAAAAAAACCGTTTGGGAAAACACAAAAATCAGTATTGTAATGCGGCTTGAGAATGGTAAGATTACATTGTAAAGTTTTGTGTGAATCAGTCTTGAAAGCGGCGCTCCGTTGTGGTAATATAAGGATAATCTTTTAGAGGAGGCACTTATCGCAATATGACAGAGAACACAAAACAAAATCGAAAAAAGGGGCTGCTTAAGCGTTTTTTGCCATATCTTAAAAAATACCGCGGCATTATTGCACTTGACCTTTTTTGCGCGTTTTTAACCTGCATTTGCGACCTTGTTTTGCCGCTTATTTTGCGCACCATTACAAACACAGCAATAACCGATTTGTCATCTTTAACCGTGGAGCTTGTTTTAAAGCTGGGGCTTTTATATGCGATACTTCGTCTGATTGACGCCGCCGCACAGTATTTTATGGCGGATATGGGTCACATTATGGGCGTTTACATTGAGACAGAGATGCGCGCGGACGCATTTCGTCATCTGCAAAAGCTCGGACATATCTATTATTCAAACACTAAAATCGGGCAGATTATGGGAAGGATCACAAACGACCTTTTTGAAGTTACCGAGTTTTCGCACCACTGCCCCGAGGAATTTTTTATTGCATTTTTAAAAATTACCGTCAGCTTTTCGGTGCTTTGCACATACAACGTTCCGCTTACACTGCTTGTGTTTGCCTGCTTGCCGCTTATGGCGGTGGTTTCGGGAATACTCAACCACCGCCTGCGCGACGCATTTCGCCGTCAGCGAGTGCAAATAGGCGAGCTTAACGCACAGATTGAGGACAGCCTTTTGGGTGAGCGTGTTGTTAAGGCTTTTTCCGCAGAGGATGCTGAAAACCGCAAGTTTCAAGAGGGCAATACAGAGTTTAAAAATATCAAGAAAAAAACATACTGTTCAATGGCAATGTTTCAAGCGTCCACAAGGCTTTTCGACGGACTGATGTATTTAATTGTCGTTGTGGGCGGCGGCCTTTTCGTTATATACGGAGGCATAACACCCGGCGACCTTGTGGCGTATGTGCTCTATGTTTCCACCCTGATTGCCACCATTCGGCGTATTGTGGAATTTGCTGAGCAATTTCAGCGCGGTATGACGGGCATTGAGCGCTTTTTTGAAATTATGGATTCACCTGTTGAAATTGAGGACAAGCAGAATGCGGGTGAGCTTAAGGTTAAAAACGGTGAGATTGAGTTTCGTGACGTCAGCTTTGAATATGCCGACGACCATAACCGCGTTTTAAAGCATCTTAATCTTAAAATAAACGCGGGCGAAAAGGTTGCGCTTGTCGGCTCCTCAGGCGGAGGAAAGACCACTCTTTGCAACCTTGTGCCGAGGTTTTTCGATGTTACCGACGGCGCAGTGCTTATCGACGGGCAGGACGTGCGCGATGTAACGCTTAAAAGCCTGAGAAGTGCAATAGGTATTGTGCAGCAGGACGTTTATCTTTTCAGCGGCACTGCGGCGGAGAATATTGCATACGGAAAAGAAAATGCAACAAAAGAGGAAATTAAAACGGCTGCAAGACTTGCCGGTGCGGACGAGTTTATCTCGGGACTTGCAAACGGCTATGATACATATGTCGGCGAGCGCGGCGTTAAGCTTTCCGGCGGTCAGAAGCAGCGCATTGCAATTGCGAGGGTGTTCTTAAAAAATCCGCCGATCCTGATTCTTGACGAGGCGACGAGTGCACTCGACAACGAAAGCGAAATTTTGGTGGGTGAAAGTCTTGAAAAGCTTGCCCACGGCAGAACAACGCTTACAATTGCGCACCGACTTACCACAATTAAGGATTACGACCGCATTGTCGTGCTTAGTGCCGACGGCATTGAAGAAGAAGGCACGCACGAAGAATTGCTGAAAAACCAAAGCGGTACATATTATAAGCTTTGGAATCAGATAAAGGACTGAAAAACTAAAAGAGAGGATTTTTAAAAATGTCAAAATATTTCAAGGTGGAAACGAATAAATCGCCGATAGCTTATAAATGCGGCGAGAAAATAGTTTTTAAAATTACCGCAAAGGAAAACTGCTGCGATACAGAGCAAAAATATGTGCGCTGGACTCTTGAGGGCGACGACGGTAAAAAAAGCAGCGGCAATGCAAGCTGTCCGTTCACGGTGGAGACAACGCTCGACCGTCCCGGTTTTGTGCATCTTGTATGCCACGCATATAACGAAAATAATGACCGACTACCCGATGTTGACGAGCTTCAGGCAGGTGCAGGCGCCGAGCTTGAAAAGATACCGTACTGCAGCACTTTGCCCAAAGATTTCGATGAATTTTGGAGCGATATTGAAGGAGCGGTAGCAAACCACGACACGGTTGCAATTAAAAAAGAGCCGTATGACGGAACACCTCCGAAAGGCTGCGAGGGTTATCTTTGCTACGATATGGAAATCTCCACGCCGTTCGGCAATAATGCGACGGGGTATTTAACAATGCCGAACGACGGCAAAAAGCACCCACTGATGGTTACATTTTGCGGATACGGCATTTATTCCCCGATGCCGGCATACACAAAGGGCTTTATACAGCTTCAAATTGGTGCGCACGGACTTCCGAACAATTTAACCCGATTTGACCACTTCAGCAAATACCACACTCTTGACGGCTACGGTCTTAAAGAGGAAGAAAACCAAGACCCTAAAACAAGCTATTGGTACGGCGTTATGATGCGTGATCTGTGCGCCGCAAAATATGCAAAAAGCCTGCCTGAATGGAACGGCAAGGTTATGAAAGTTGATGGCGGCAGTCAAGGAGCATTTCAGGCAACAACAGTTGCCGCGCACGATAAGGACGTAACGCTGCTTGAGATTTTCGTCCCCTGGTTTTGCAATTTAAAAGCGGAAGAAAACGGCTATCTTGCGAGCTGCCGCGCAAAATACGCCAAAGGTCTTGACTATTACGATACCGTGGCGCAGGCAAGCCGCGTTAAGTGCCCTGTTAATATTACGGCATATCTCGGCGACTATGTTTGCTCTCCGATGACGGTTACTGCACTTTACAATACATTTAAAAGCGAAAAGCAGCTGACATTTGTGCAATCGGGTACGCACGGCTATCGTCCTCCCGAGAGCGAAGGCTATACTCTTATTGCAAACACTGCGGCTGTCGATGAAAACGGCAATATAAAACCCGGCAAATATCGTCACTATAAAGGCAATGAATATGAAGTTCTTTACACCGCACGAGACAGCGAGACAAATGAGGAACGCGTGGTTTACCATGCACTTTACGGTGAAGGCAAGATCTGGTGTCGACCGAAAAATATGTGGTGCGAATATGTTATTGCCGACGGAAAGCAAAAAAGAAGATTTGAATATATCGGGGAATAATTAAAGCGATATAACCAAGATTTTAAAGCAACCGAGAGAGCAATAAGCGTTACTCTCACGGTTGCTTTTTTATTATCGTTTGCTCATGTTTCTTTTGAAAATATGCACAGCGGAGGGAGAAACTGAATCTGCCGCGGCCTTTGCGACACAATCAACTTCTAAAAAATACAATAGATAACAAGGTATTGAAAAGTTATGCAAGTGTGTGTTAAAATATCTGCGGCAGATTCTTAATAATATGCTGTACAGCTTTAAAACCTTATTTTAACGGGGGTAACGTCTTTGGGAAATGAAGTATATGTCGCAATAGAGCTGATAGGAATAATTGCGTTTTCGATTTCGGGAGCGGCGGTTGCCTTTAAAAAGCAGATGGATCTTTTCGGCATAATAATGCTAGGGTCTTGTACCGCGCTCGGCGGCGGTGTTTTGCGAGATGTGATGTTGGGAATAACACCGCCGACAATGTTCAAAAATCCTATATATGCCGTTGTTGCTGCTGCTTCGTCGCTTGTGGTTTTTGTGCCGTTTGTAAGAAGATTGCTCGACGGCAGCCGTGCTTACGAAATAACAATGCTTGTTATGGATTCGCTGGGTCTTGGCGTGTTTACCGTAATGGGTATACAAACAGCCCTTAGCAAAAATCCGGACTTCGGCAGATTTTTGCTTGTGTCGGTTGCCGTGCTCACAGGTATAGGCGGAGGGGTTCTGCGCGACGTTATAGCAGGCGAGCGCCCTTATGTCTTTGTAAAGCACTTTTATGCCTGCGCGTCGCTTACCGGAGCGGTTATCTGCGTTTTGTTAAAGGATATGATCGGTCTTTCGGCGGCGTCGGTTATAGGAGGCTCTGCCGTTGTTGCACTGCGGCTTCTTGCAGCGACGTTTCATTGGAAGCTGCCAAAGCCTTCGTCGGTAGAGGAAAAGTCGGTGTGAATACCGAAAAAGCAGAAAAATAATTTCAAAAAACAATTACTACATAATATTGCTGAAAAAAAGCCATTGTTTTTTGAAATTCCTTATGATATATTAAGGAAAAACGGGATTGTTCCGGCAAAAATAATATTTTATAAGGAGCTTTTACGTATGAACAAAACGGACATCGGTAAAAAGCAGACAATTAACGAGCAGTGGTACGGCGAAAAAAGAGCGGCTGAGCTGCAAAATAACGAGTGGCTTAACACAAAGCTTGCGGTAGACGGCGGCGGAGATATTTTTTACGCAAGGTTTTCAGAGGAATTTTTGCCGCAGAATGCTGAAATAATAACTGAGGCTATCGGCGAAAACAAAACGGCGATTAAGTGTTTATTCAAAAAGGCACAGGTTGAGCTCTTTGAAAATTTTGAAACCTTTAAAACTTCTAAAGCCGTGAGGCAGACAAACACAATAAAAAACAACGGTAAAAACAGCTATGTTTTAAATTTTTTCAGCTCCGCGCGCTTTCAGATTGATTGTGACGGTGCCCTTTTCTGGGACGACCCCAAGCGTTTCAGGGTGCACTTTTGTCGTCAGGGTTGGGCAACAGAGGGACAGATGAAGTCCTGCACACTTCGTGAGCTGGGTCTTGCGGCGGTTTACGACGGCTCAACAAGAGCCACGGTTAAATTTCGCTCTGAGGGCAGCTGGACGACAGAGCAGTTTTATCCGCTTATTATTATTGAGGACCTTGAAAAGCAGGTTGTATATTTCGCCGAGAATGAAAGCGGCGGCACTTGGGAAATTTTGCTCGGCAGAACAGAGCACGGAATTTATGTTGACCTTAACTGCTGCTCCTGTGAGCACGACGGTTGGTTTTTCGAGCTTTCGGAAAATACAGAATACACCTCCGGCTCTGCGGTTTTCGGCAGAGTAGAGGGAGGACTTGAAGAGGCAGTGCGCGAGCTGACGGCTTATAAGCGCGAGACCTCGCTTAAAAAATGGGAAAACGGCGCGCCGCTTGTGTGCTATAACGATTATATGAACGGTACCTGGGGCAAGCCGCATGCTAATATTTATGATATGATAACCGCTGCAGGCGACGCCGGCTGCGAGGTGTTTTGCAT
>USAR01000092.1 GCA_900552605.1 uncultured Oscillospiraceae bacterium
ACGCACTTGCTGTAGGCATTACATTTGCCTGCGTTCCGCTTAAGCTGATCGGCAGCGCAACAGAGCTTATAAACACATTGCTCGGCGTTATAATAATCGGCATCACCACCTGTATTATCTCGATTGTCGGTGTTAAAGCGGGCAATGCTTTCGGCACAAGATACAAAAAGGGTTCCGAGATCTCCGGCGGCTTAATACTTATTTTAATCGGTCTTAAAGTGTTGCTTGAGCATTTCGGCGTGATTTAAAACTCATTATATATTAAACATTACGAGCTTGTTTTTAAAAACAGCCCTGTCTTCGGCAGAGCCCGCGCGCAGCGCACCTCGCCAAAGGCGAGGAAAGAGCCGCACTTGGCGGCTCTTTCAACCGTTTTCTCTAAAATCTGCCGACCGCTGAAAGCTGTGCTGTAAGCGGCACTTAAAATAAGCGCAGAAAGCTTTGAAAAACGGTTGACGCTGCGCGCGGGCGTGCCGCAGACGGGGCTTCCTTGCAGTAACTTTCGGTGACGTGTCAAAAATCCAAGTTGCTGCCTATAAATAACGGCAATGAAAAGGCACCGATATTACGCCCGTTTAAGCAAGTTCGGAAAATTTCAACCGCATAGAACTACGGGCGTTGCCTTTTCAACCGTGTGCTCTTTTAAAATGCTTTTCGTGTACGGGTTTTAGCAAGAAAACACTTTTCGAATACTGCGTTGCAATGATAAAGGCATGACTGTTAATTGGAAATGAGTCTCATTATCCTTTTATATTTTTAAAGCGCGGTGATTCTGTTTGCCGTAACAATGTTTTCCCAATAATCGCCGCCTATATATTCAAGGTCTTTCCCTGTGCGGCATTTTGAATCGAGCACCGGAGTCAAAAGCTCATCTATAATGTCTGTCTCTCCGTTTATATAAGCTGCAAGACGCGCCTTGCAGTGTTTTACTCTTTGTAAAAGACCGCCGAGACGAATGTCCTGCACATCAAAGCCGTGCGGCTTGTTTTCCCACATCCACCAGCTTTCGTAAGCAGAATAGAATTTGCCGATAAGCCGCTCGGTTTCATCGTAAATCGGAAGCAGATCTTTTAGGTCTTCTTTGTTTCCGTCTTTATATGCATTTCTCGTTTTTATACCCAGCTCAGCTTTAACCGAAAGCGCACGGCACAGCTCGCCGAGGTATTTGAATACTTTGCCGTAGTCCGAATTATCGTACAGTGGCTTAAGCGTTTCGTATTGTTTTAAAAACCGTTTATTTTCGCTGTCAGATACAATATTATCATATAATCCCATAAAGCAGTCATTGTATAAAAAGTATTTTTCAGGGTCGATCGGCGCACCCTCAAGCACCTTTGCCGTGTGAGGCAAATCGACCTCGCAAAATGCTTTATAACTAATTCCGAACATACTTTGGAAACCTTTTTCTATCTCTGTTTCTTCCGTTATGCCGTGCGCTATCGAAGCGGCATAATACAGCGACGGCAGCATTGCAAAACGCGAGCACTCGCCGCCGTTATCCCCCCACATTGTTAAAAATACATTTTTAACACCGTTTTCTTTGCAGGCGCTGAGCGCCGCCTTTGTAGCTTTAACGGAATAACCGTTGCTCGGCGCAAATCCGCGCCAACTCCAAAGTCCGCCGGCAAACCAAATGTTTTCTTTAATTTCCGCGTGCAGCTTTATCCTTTCGCTGTATTGCTCGGAATCTGTTGAATAGTAATCCCAATAAATAAGGTTGACATTGTCGGGAATAAGGCTTTTTACATTTTCAGGCGCACAGTCTGCGCTGTCATATCCGCCGCCTGCAAGCCGAAAAAACATATCTCCCCACATAATAAGACCGAAGCCGTATTTCTCTGCAATTTTTGCAACCCTGTTAAGATGCTCTAAAAGAATTTCAAAACGATCCTTCACACCATTGCGGCGCATATATTCACCGCACCCGAGCAGATGTGCCTCGTCCATTCCTATGTTCACTGTCCTCGATGAAAAGCACTTTGAAAGAGTCGAAAACATATCGTCAATAAGCTTATAGGTTTTTTCCTCGCCGCAAAGTAAAATACCTTCGCAATCCCTTATATCATCATAGCACTTCCAGCGAAAAATTGTGCCGAGATGCGCAAGAGTTTGTATGCAGGGCATAAGCTCAATTCCCTTTGACGCAGCATAAGCGTCGATATCGCGCAGCTCATCTTGTGTATAAGCGCCGCGATTCCTGCCGAAATACGGCTGTCCCTCAATTTCATATGTATCCTCGGTGTAAAGCATAAGGCAGTTATAGCCCAGCTCTGACAGAATATCAATATATTTCTTGACCGCCTGCGGCTTCATAACCGCATTGCGCGAGCAATCGAGCATAACACCGAATTTTCCGAATTCCAAGCTGTTTTTCAAGATAACACCTCATTAACAATTGCCTCCATCTGCGGAAGCTTTTTCTCAATATCACAAACCAGCTTAAGCTGATTCCTTGCACGGTCGAGATTGTGGTTTTCACGGTGAATTTTAAAGTATATGTCACCGTTAAGGTAATCCGTCAAAAATCTTATTCCGCATTCATATGTAAGAACAAGTGCGGAAACAGGCAACAATCTCTTTTCGGTTTTACTCAGGCAGTCTGCGGTTTTCTTTAAAAAGCCTTTCGTAAAGCTCTCAAATTTTTTAAGGTCAAACCGAACATTATCGAGATTCGTTTCGTCCTCTGCTGCAGTTGAAGCGCAGTAGCGCAAGGCGTCGCCGAAGTCGAAAAGCAACGAGCCGGGCATAACCGTGTCGAGATCTATAACACATAGTGCTTTCAGCGTATCCTTATCAAACAGTACGTTGTTAAGCTTTGTGTCGTTATGCGTCACTCTAAGCGGTATTTCACTTCGGCAAAGCGGCGTCCACAGCGTCTCAGCGTATTTTTTATAATTAAGAGCCTGTTGTATTTCCTTTTTTGCGTTTTCTTTTCTGTCTGTTTTTGCGTTTTTTATTGCAGTTTCAAGCTGCTCTACCCTATAAGGTGTGTCATGAAAACGCTTGATTGTTTCATAAAGACTGTCCGCATTAAAGTCGCTTAACATTTGCTGAAAACCTCCGAATGCCTCACCTGCACTTTCAAGTATATCATAATTCTCAGTAACGTCAATGCTAACAGTGTTTTCAATATATTTATACATTCTGTAACAACCGTCTTTACCAAGATCAAGGTAGCTTTTTCCGCTTTTGGTTGGTATAACATTAAGCGTTTCGCGGCTTTCGTCGCCGCCCGCAAGACTTATCTTTCGTTTCAAATGTTCAGTAACGGCAGTTATATTCTCCATAAGCTTATCCGGTCTTTCAAATACCTGTGTGTTTATGCGCTGCACTATTGTGTATGGCTTGCATTTGCACAAAAATGTATCGTTAATGTGACCGTTGCCGTAACGCTCAGCACTCACATCAACCTTAAACTCTTCAAAAATTTCTTTAATATCCATATAAACAGCACCTCTCCGTTTTAAAAAGTATCAATTTCGGGCAATGCAGCTTCATCGCAAATAATAACAACGTTTTTATGCAGCTTTAAAAAAGATGCAGGGTTTTGCGTTGTTATCTCGTTGCCGAAAACACCTTTCATTGCTTCTTTTTTTGCACTGCCAAAGCTAAGCAGTACTATTTTCTTAGCAGATAGAATGGTGCCTATTCCCATTGTAAGGGCGGCTTTCGGCACATTGTTTTCGCTTTTAAAAAACCGCGAGTTTGCCTTTATCGTGCTTTTTGAAAGCTTGGTTAAATGTGTGCAATCGATCAATGCGTTTGCAGGCTCGTTAAATCCGATATGCCCGTTTGCACCTATGCCGAGCACCTGCAAATCAATCCCCCCTGCATTTTCAATCTCTTTGTCGAAGCTTTTACATTCCGCCTTAAAATTCTTTGCCGTGCCGTTTAAAATATGCACGTTTGCTGGGTTTAGGTTGACGCCGCAAAACAGATTTTTTTCCATAAAAGTATGATAGCTTTGTTCGTCATCGTTATTTATAGGGTAATATTCATCAAGATTAAATGTGGTAACCTTTCTGAAATCAAGTCCGTTTTCAAAGTGCATTTTTACAAGCTCTTTATACATTTCCAAGGGTGTTGAGCCGGTTGCAAGCCCAAGCACGCAGTTTGGTTTACTTTTAATACATTCCGCCAAAATCTTTGCAGCGGTTTTTGACCCCTCGGCTTTATCCTTGCAAACAATTAACTGCACAGTGCATCCCATCTTTCAATCTCTTATAATCATTATTGTATCACCTATGTTCAACAATTTATTTGCACGATTTACGGTTTTCTTTGCACTTTTAGCAAAAACCATTGACAGAGCCTTGCGGTATGATACAATATATTTGGAAGCGAGGTGCAAAGAAATGCCGATTTACGAGAAAACCAAACTGAAAAATCTTTTCAACATAACAGATATTATCAGTGTTCACTATTTTGAATATGCTCTTAACTTTCATTTTGACGGTGAGAAACACGATTTCTGGGAAATTGTATATGCCGATCAGGACGATGTTGTGGTAACTGCGGGTAACAGCGAATTTGTGCTTAAACGCGGTTATGCCGTTTTTCACAAGCCAAATGAATGGCACGGCATACGCACGGTCAAAGACAGTGCGGCAAGTGTTGCTATAATCAGCTTTTCATGTAAATCAAGAGCAATGAGCTTTTTTGAAAACAGCACACTGCGTATCGGCCAATATGAAAAAACGCTGATATCCGATATTCTTGCAGCATTTCCGAAAGCATTTACCACGCCGCTTAACGACATTGCGGCATTTAAGCTTTGCAGAAAAGTGCCGCCGAATCCTGCGGCAGAACAGATCATCCTAATGCGGCTCTCCGAGCTTTTAATTTCACTTTACGACAGTAAAACCACAAAAGCAGATGCCACAATAATGCGGATTAACCGTTCCGAAGAGCTGTGCGACTTTATAATTGATTATATGCAGCGCAATGTTAACAGCCGGATTACTATTGAAATGCTTGAAAAATTCTCGGGTACAAGCAGAGCCACTATCGGCGAGGTATTTCGCGAAAAAGGACTTAAAAGTCCTATTGCTTATTTTATAAACCTTAAAATAAGTGCCGCTAAGAAGTATTTGAGAGAGGGCAAGCTTAACATAACCCAAATTGCAGAAGTCTTGGGTTATGGCAGCGTGCACTACTTTTCCCGTCAGTTTAAAGCGGTAACGGGAGTTTCCCCGATTGAGTACTCACGCTCGGCAAAGGCACTTGGTATGATTGACGATCTGCAAAAAAAGCGTTGCGGCAAATGTTGAATCACAGCGGCCTTAAAGGACTAAAAAACACACCCCCGAAAGCCAATCGCTTCCGAAGGTGCGCTTCAATTATTTTGAATAAATATTTGAGTATTATTAAATTTATGTGTTATCTAAAATCTATACATCGGACCTTACGCTCCGTTATAATATTGTGGTTCGGTACGCAAACTGTCGAACTGCCACACTCTTAACATTTGTCGGCGCACTATCATTTTTGCGCGATTCGTATAAACTCGAACTGTTCAATGCCTATTTCGACAATTTATAACCGACAATTTGCTAAGTACATCGGACTCACCTTTTCCTAAAAAGTTTTTGATGAACACATTTTAACGAAAATTTCGGACTCACCTTTTTCGTTTTAGATTTTTGTCGAGAACAATTTCAGTAAATCTTTGGACTCACCCCTTTTGCTTATTTTTTAGAATTAACAGGTGGTTCGCTCTGCATCGGTCCCGACTCCTTTCTTTTTGTTGTCTTTATTATAGCAGTATAATGCAGATTTGTAAAGACGGCAAAATGCACAAACTTTAAGCTTAATTTTCTACTACCGCCTTTTGCTGTTTTTGTGGTATAATAAAAGGGTCAGGGATGAAAATCCCCACTCACAGATAACAATAATTAACGCACCGTTTAAAATGAAAAACGGTGCGTTTTTTGCTTTTCAGATAATTAAGCTTGCCTAAGTGCAATGACGTGCGCTATTGATGGTATAGACTCTCCTTGCTGTGTTGAAACGGTGGAAAGCAACGCCCCTGTTCCGCAGACAAGCACGCTCTTAAACTCACCGCCGTGAATCTTGGGTATTATGTGTCCCGCAATTATACTTCCCACACACCCGCAGCCTGAGCCGCCGGCGTGCACGTCCTGCTCGGGCGAAAAGACCTCGCAGCCGCAGTCGATGTACCGCCCGTCCAGGGAGACGCCCTTCTGCTCGCAGAGCAGGCAC
>USAR01000093.1 GCA_900552605.1 uncultured Oscillospiraceae bacterium
CTCGAAAGCCGAAACCTTCGAGGGATTTTGCTTATTTAAAAAACAGCGGCAGCTTTTCAAGAAATATAATATCATCGCGGTCTGCGGCGTCACCCTCAGCAAGCACTGCACAAGAAGCAACGACATTTGCCTTTGCAACAGCTGCGAGTTTTTGAACAGCCTCAAGTGATTCGCCCGTGCTGATAACGTCATCAACAATTAAAACACGCTTACCGTTAAGCATTGCAGCCTCTTCGCTTCCGATAAAAAGCTGCTGAACATGGTCTGTGGTAATAGAGCGAACGTGAACCGATATCGGGTTGCTCATATAAACCTTTATGCCCTTGCGTGCAACAATGTAAGGCTTACCGGATTGGCGAGCCATTTCGTATGCCAGCGGAATACTCTTTGCCTCAGGTGTTAAAATAACGTCAAATTCCGGCACACGCTTTAAAAGTTCTTTTGCAGAGGCAACAGTAACCTCAACATCTCCGAAAAGAATAAAAGCAGCAATATCCAACTTATCGTTAACAGGAAATTTTGTAAGCTCACGCTCAATGCCGGCAATAGTCATTTTGTATTTTTCGCTCATAATGTTAAATCACACTTTCTGCATTTGTAAATTATGTTATTTAGGCTTTAACACGCTATGCATTTTCGCTGATTCTAAATAATCAGCCCGGAGGCCAAGCAAGATAGCGACGCGCAAGCAAATGGAAATGCAAATGTCCCACTGTCTGACCGCCGTCTTCACCGCAGTTATTAACAACTCTGAAGCCGTTATCAAGCTTATTTTCTTTAGCGATTTCAGAAATTGCTTCAAAAATCTTAGAGATGTAAATACTGTTTTCCGGCGTTATTTCCGCAGCGGATTTAATGTGGATTTTAGGAACTACCACTGCGTGAAACGGCGCTTGTGGGTCAATGTCCTTAAAAGCATAAACGTATTCGTTTTCATAAACCTTTGTAGACGGCACGGAGCCGTTTATAATTTTGCAAAAAAGGCAATCGTCCACTGTTAATACCAACCTTTCTGTATTTTGATTGTGTTAGTCGTAGTCTATTTTACAAGCTCTTTCACCACTTGTTTTGCGCTTTCTATGGCAAAGCTCAGCTTTGAAGCATCCTTACCGCCTGCCATTGCGATATCAGGTCTGCCACCGCCGTTTCCGCCGGCAGCTATGGCAACCTGCTTTACGATCTTGCCGGCATTAGCGCCCATTTCAACAGCTTTTTTGCCGCAAGCGCAAACAAATGTACATTTATTTACATCTTTTATGCCGAAAACAGCAATTGCTGTTTCACACTTAGCTTTAACAGCTTCCGCAAGTTTTTTAAGGCTGTTGGCATCGCCGCCGTCAACAACTGCTGTTATAAGCTTAACGCCGTCAATATCCTCAGCTCCGTCAATATAAGAATCAATATTGCCGGTTGCAAGTTTGGATTTAAGCGTTTCAACTTCCCTTTCAGCGCCTTTAAGATCCTTTAAAACAGCGTTAACCTTGCTTGGCAGTTCACCGGCCGCTCCGCATTTAAGCAAAGTCTGCGACTCTTTTACTATATCGGTATACTCTTTCAGCATATTAAGAATGCCTGTTCCCGTAACTGCGGCAATTCGTCTAACACCTGCCGCAACAGAGCTTTCCGAAACAATGCGGAATAAACCGATTTTTGCGGTATTGTCAATATGAGTGCCGCCGCAAAGCTCAAGTGACTTATCTTTTATGCTTACAACGCGTACCTCACTGCCGTATTTTTCGCCGAACAGCGCCATAGCGCCCATTTTTTTAGCCTTCTCAATGGGCATAACGCTTGAATCAACGGTAATTCCCTCGAGTATTGTGTTGTTAACAAAATCCTCAACCCGACTGAGTTCTTCATCGGTCAAAGCAGAAAAATGCGTAAAATCAAAACGCACCTCTTTTTCATCAACAAGCTGACCAGCCTGCTCAACGTGTGTTCCGAGCACTTTTCTTAAGCCTGCTTGCAAAAGGTGGGCTGCGGTGTGGTTGCGACGAATGGCATCGCGGCGCACAGTGTCGATTTTAAGTTTAACATTGTCACCGACGCTAATGCTGCCCTTTTCAACAGTAACTGAATGTAAAAATAAGCCTTTAGTATCTTTTTTCGTGTCAGAAACTCTCAAAACAACAGTGCCGTTTTTTGCAGTAACTAAACCTGTGTCGCCGACCTGTCCGCCGCTTTCCGCATAAAAACAAGTCTGATTAAACACAACAACAGCGGTTTGACCCTCGTTTGCAGTGCCGGTAAGCTCACCGTCGGCGGCAATTGCCAAAACCTCGGCGTCGGATTCAGTGTTATCATAGCCTGAGAAAACTGTTGCGCTAATATTTGCAAATGGGTTTGCGCTGCCTTCCCAAGCATTTGTGTCGGATTCTTTTCTTGATGAACGCGCACGCTCGCGCTGTTCTTTCATAAGGTCCTCAAAGCGCTTTTCATCAACAGTAAACCCTGTTTCTTCAACAATATCCTTTGTCAGGTCAAGCGGAAAACCGTAAGTATCATAAAGCTTGAACGCATCGTCGCCGCTAATGACCTTTTTATCGGCAGATGCGGTAATATCGTTGAGCAGCTTTAATCCCTGATCAATCGTTTTTCCGAAATTCTCTTCCTCAACAGAAATAACCTTTTTAATAAAGTCTTGCTTTTCAACAAGCTCGGGGTATGCACCTTTGTTCTCTGCGATAACAGTGTCGCAAAGCTCACTTAAGAAAGGATGGTTTATATTAAGAAGCTTGCCGTGACGCGCTGCGCGGCGCAGCAGACGGCGCAAAACATACCCTCTGCCCTCGTTGGACGGCATAACGCCATCTGAAATCATAAAAGTTGTGGAACGAATATGGTCAGTTATAATGCGCATTGAAACATCGGTCTTTTCGTCAGATTTATACTCAATGCCGGCAATCCTTGAAAGGTGTTTCATTATATTCTGGATAGTGTCAACTTCAAAAAGATTGTCCACATCCTGAAAAATACAAGCAAGACGCTCAAGACCCATTCCTGTATCAATGTTCTTGGTTTTAAGCTCTGTATATGTGCCGTCGCCCATATTATTGTACTGCGAGAAAACGTTATTCCAAATTTCCATATAACGGTCGCAATCGCAACCCGGTTTGCAATCGGGTGAGCCGCAGCCGTATTTCTCGCCGCGGTCGAAATATATTTCAGAGCAAGGACCGCAAGGGCCTGTTCCGTGCTCCCAAAAATTATCCTCTTTACCAAGACGAACTATACGCTCTTCCGGCACACCTATAACGTCGCGCCAAATGGCATAAGCCTCGTTATCGCTTTCATAAACCGAAGGCCATAGCTTATCAGCCGGAATTTTAAGACAATCTGTTAAAAACTCCCAAGCCCACGGAATTGCCTTATCCTTGAAATAATCTCCGAAAGAAAAGTTTCCGAGCATTTCAAAGTATGTACCGTGGCGCGCCGTCTTGCCCACCCTTTCAAGGTCGGGCGTGCGAATACATTTCTGACAGGTTGTGACACGGTGACAAGGCGGCTCTTCTTCGCCTGTAAAGTATTTTTTCATAGGAGCCATGCCGGAGTTTATAAGCAGCAAGGACTTATCGTTTATCGGCACCAAGGGAAAGCTTGGAAGCCGCAAGTGCCCTTTGCTTTCAAAAAAGCTCAGGTACTTTTCTCTAAGGTCGTTAAGAGATATCCATTCCATAAAATTATCCGTCCTGTTATTTAAAAATTCAAATGCTTTATAATTATATTATCATTTGCACAAAATGTCAACAAATTCTGTATCTTATCAAGACAATAAACGCAAAATATTGTATTTAAAGAGTTATACCGTCACGTATTGCGTGAGAAACCTTGTAAATATCACCGCCACCCATTGTTATTACCAAGTCACCGGGCTTTGCAATATCAAAAATGACACGCTCAGCCTCGGAAAAATCGGCAACTGTAGTGCAGTTATCAAGCTTTTCTGCAAGCTGTTCGGAAGAAATACCGTAAGTGTTAACCTCTCTTGAACCCATAATGGGAGTTAAGATAACCTTATCAGCATTTTCAAGCGCTTTAATAAAATCATCCTTAAGCATTGCTGTTCTTGAAAAAGTAAAAGGTTGAAAAACAACAATTACATTGTTATATTGCAGCGTTTTAGCCGCAGTTAAAGTTGCTGTTATCTCTGTCGGGTGATGGGCATAATCGTCGGCAAAAGTAATGCCATTCTTTTCACAAACAAATTCAAACCTTCTGCCGGCTCCCGTAAAGCCCTCGATAGCATTAACAATTGACGATGAACAAATGCCGAGCGAATGTGCAACACTGAAAGCCGCAAGAGCATTAAGAACATTGTGCTTACCCGGCAGTGAGAGCGCAAGCGAACAAAGCTTTTCGCCGTTATTAAAAATATCAAAACACATTCCACGCTTACCGGGCGTTATATTTCTCGGATAGTAGTCGTTACTGTCCGAAAAACCAAATGTTGTTACACCGCCATCAATTCCGCTAACAGCCGTGCGGCAACGGGTATCATCTCCGTTAACAAAACACTGTCTGCCCATTGCCACAAACTTATGGAATGAATTTGTTAAATTATCCATTGTTTTAAAATATTCAAGATGGTCATTATCAATATTAAGAAGCACCGTTATATCAGGTGAAATGTGTAAGAATGTGTCAACATATTCGCAAGCTTCACAAACCATATATTCGGTTTTCCCTGCTCTGCCATTTGCATTTATAAGCGGCAGATAGCCGCCGATAACCGCTGTTGGGTCAAAATCGTTAAGATAAAGTATCTGCGTTATCATAGATGTAACCGTTGTTTTTCCATGCGTTCCGCAAACGCCGATAACGTTGTTATAATGCCTTGTTACCGCGCCGAGCAATTCCGCTCGCTCCATTGTAGGAATACCGCGTCGGTGAGCTTCAACAAGCTCCGGGTTATCACTTGAAATTGCTGCTGAATACACAACAAGCTCTGCGTCGCCGACATTTTCCGCTGCGTGTCCGAGATACGCTTTAACTCCGAGTGCCTGCACTCTTTTAAGAGGGTCGCCGATATTGTTATCCGAGCCTGTGACGATGTATCCTTTAGTGTGCAGTATTTCGGCAAGCGGACACATTCCCGAACCGCCGATGCCTATCATATGCACATGTTTTACATTCTTCAAAATATCATCTTTGTTATTGTGTGTTTTCATAGATATGACCAATCCTTTTCACTGTGCCGTTTCTTTCGGCTGCGATATAAGAAATCGCAATTACCGAAAAGCGACGATTGATATAAAAGCTTTTGAGAATACTTATTCTCCCATTAGGCAACTAGCATATACATATATTATATTGCTTTTAGAACCAAAAATAAACAGTTATTTTAGCAAAATTAAGAATTTTTTTATTTTTTAAAGTAAATACAGTATTACTCACACAGTTTACCTCGTCGAATATAATAAAACAGAGCCATTAAAGGCAGCACAATTGCAACACAAAGGTGGTAGTTATGGAAAATCGTGACGGTATAATACTTTTTGTAGGCGGTGATAAACGTCAGGGTAACATATATAAATCGTTATTAAAAAGCTATCAGCAATGCAGGATAATAGCTTATGGAGAAAACGAATACTCCGACAGCACTGTTGAAACGGCTGAAATAATCGTGCTTCCGACTGTTGCAACTGCAGACGGTGAAACGGTTAGCACACCGCTTTACAACAAGACTGTCCCGCTTTCGAATTTGTTTTCTCACGCCATGCGCTGCAAGTGTATAATTGCCGGAATGGCAAGCAGCGCTTTAATAGAAAAGGCAGCAAGCTACGGAATCGACTGTTACGAATATGTTAGTGATCAAGGTTTTAAAACACTTAACGCAATACCCACGGCAGAGGGTGCGCTTGCAATTGCTGCCGAAAACAGCGATATAACGATTTGGAATTCAAAATGTCTTGTTATCGGCTGCGGCTGTATAGGAAGACGTTTGGCTGAACTTTTAAAAGCGCTCGGCGCAAATGTTACGGTTTCTGCAAGAAAGCCGCACGACGCTGCATTTATTAAGGCGAACAATTATTGCTTTACCGAAACAAAAGCAGTGAGCGAAAACGTCGGGGACTTCGATTTTATATTTAATACTGTTCCGCACAGA
>USAR01000094.1 GCA_900552605.1 uncultured Oscillospiraceae bacterium
TGCGGCGTTTTTACCGCCGGCGTCGGGTATGATATGCACATCTAAATTCGGCGCTTTTGCAATCAATTTTTCTGTAAGAGTAGGTTTGGAAATTATGCTCTTTCGGGTTGCGGAGCTTCTTCCTATCACGATTTTTGAAACCCCCGAAAGCCTTGCAAATTCGGCAATTTGATAGGAAACATCTTCACCGTACACGGTCTCGATTTTAGCGCCTAATTGTTCTGCAAGATGCATATTGTTTCGCAGTCGCTTAACATCTTCCTCGGACATTACCTGATAATCCGGTGTTTCCACAAACAGCGCAGTAAAAGCGCCCTTAAATGCGTTTGCCATTCGAGCGGCGGTACGAATGATTTTGGGATTGGATGGTGACGACGAAAGGCAGACGAGGATATGCTCGTCCGTATGATAATCGCTGTGGCTTTTCATTCTTACGGCTTCGGTAAGAAGATTTACCCTGTCCGCACAGCGGCGCAAGGCAATTTCCCGAAGCGCAGTAAGATTTTCCACGGTAAAGAAGTTTTCTGTTGCACGCTCAGCCTGAGCAGTTTTATACACCTTGCCCGCTTGCAACCGTTCAATCAAGTCCTGCGGCTCAATATCCACAAGCTCAACCTGACTTGCATTATCAAAAACCGAATCGGGGATACGCTCATGCACCATAACTCCCGTTATAGACGCAACAGTATCATTAAGGCTCTCGATATGCTGAACATTTACTGTGGTATAAACATCTATTCCCGCATTAAGCAGTTCTTCAATATCCTGATAACGCTTTGTATGACGACACACGGGGGCATTGGTATGAGCAAGCTCATCCACAAGGATTAACTGCGGACGGCGTGCAAGGGCGGCGTCCAGATTAAATTCCGAAAGTGTAATTCCGTTATATTCCGACACAAGATTCGGAATACATTCCAATCCGTTTACAAGTGCGGAGGTCTGCGGACGGGCGTGCGGCTCAATGTAACCGGCAACCACATCAATACCGCGCCGCTTTGCCGCATGTGCGGCTTTGAGCATTGCATAGGTTTTGCCTACGCCTGCGGCATATCCGAAAAATATTTTCAAATGCCCGCGATTAAGGTTTTTCTCTTCCTTTTCAATTTGCTTTAAAATCTGTTCCGGGTTTTGCCTTGCTTCGTCCATAAAACACCTCCTGTAAATCTCATATTTTAAGAGAGTGAAATTAAAAGAATTTTTTCTTTTTGAAGTAAATAAATTCTCCGACTGCAATAATAAGTGCAACCAGTATGACAACCGGGTAACCGTACCGCCATTTCAGCTCCGGCATATAAGCAAAGTTCATTCCATACCATCCCGTGAGTAAAGTAAGCGGCAGGAAAAAGGTGGTGACGATTGTGAGAATGCCCATAATCTTATTTTGCCGTGCATCCTGCTTTGACTGATAAAGCTCACGAAGCTGAAGCATATTTTCACGGAGCAACTGAACATGATTTTGCAATCTCTCGGCACGGTGGGTAAATTTTTCCCAGTCCTGTGTATCGTCTGCAAATGAAGAACACGCGCGGGATTGAAACAACTCTCCGATATCTGTCAATTGTTCATAGTAAGCGTTTAATTCGGACAGCTTTTGCCTGTGTTTTGTAAGCAACGGGAAAAAGTCTGCCGAACCGCCGGAGCCGATATTTTCTTCCATTTTTTCTGTTTCTGACTCGATGTGAGAAAGATAGAGAACATCATCCTCTATCATTTGCTCCATAAACTGCAAAAGAAGCTGAGCCGGACTGTTAAGCTCCCGAAGCATACCTATCCGTTTGTCTGCCCATAATTTCAAATCGCCTACATCTTCGACAAATAAGAGCGACTGTCCCGTCAAATAAAATCCGAACGAAAGCTGCGGTGAACGCTGTTCGCTTTTTTGAGGCAGGCGTAAGGTCCCGATGATGCATTTTTTGAACACCTCTGCCTTACAATAACGAATTGATCCGAGGCAGTGAAGAAGTTCTTTATAATATGGCAGTTGTTCCTTACATTCGTGAAATTCCGCCGTGCTCATAACCGTGAAAAACGGCTCTTTATCGTTGCAATTCTGAGCGGCTTGGAGACTCCCGTCTTTTGAATCAATAAAGTATTGCATAATAGCGTCTCCTTTCCGTTCATCATTATACCACATTATGAAAGTTTTTTCTACTTTACATATTCCGCATTGATCGCCGCTTGATTTGACAAAAGCAAATCCGAAAAGCTATTGACAAGGGCATTGCTTGAAGCCTTTTTCCATACCACAGCGGTTTGAATTCCTGAAGGATTCAGCGGCTCTATCGTACATCCTGTTTTCTCGCAGATAATACTGTTTTGCTTTGCGGAAATGATAAGACAGTTGTAGGTATCGTCATTTGCGGAAGCATTGTTTTCAATAAAGCCAAAGTCAATGCGATTTTTGTTTAGCTTATCATATATATCCTCTGTATTTCCAAACAGGAAATGAAGCTGACAATTCGGATTTCCTTTTGAAAACTTTTCAAACAGCGGCATCAGCGAATCTATTATCATAGGATTATCAAATGCAATTAAAAGGCTGTTTTCTGCGATTTCAGCGTCAATTAAGCGGCGGTTATTTTCTAAAAATGCGTCAAGCTTTTTCATTACAAAGTAACCGAACACAATTATGGCAGCCACTGCGCACACTAACAATAATTCTTTCATACTTCCCGTCTTCTTTCGGAATTTATATGTGAAAACACTTTTGTATGTTTTTGGTGTCGCCCAGCACTAAAATGGTGTCGCCCGGTACAAAGCTTGTTTCGGGCGCAAAATTCAGAGTCATTTTACCGTCACGCTTAATCGCCATAATATTGATACCGTGCTTTTTACGCACATCTGCTTCAATAACGGTTTTTCCGATCCATTTTTCAGGTACGGCAATTTCAATAATCGCATGGTCGCTGTCAAGTTCTATGTAATCGAGGATATGGTCGGCGGTATAGCGGATAGCCGTCCAATCAGCGAGCTGCTTTTCAGGATATACGATTTCATCCGCACCGTTTCGCAGAAGGAATTTTGCGTGAACATCTCTTGCCGCACGGGAAACCACTTTTTTGGCACCCAATTCCTTTAAAAGAGATGTTGTTTCAAGCGAGCTTTGGAAATCGTCCCCGATTGCGACAATGCAAATATCAAAATTATTTACTCCCAATGACTCTAAAAACTCTTCATTTGTTGCGTCGCCTATTTGCGCGTTCATAACAAAGGGCAATACCGCATTTACTCTTTTTTCGTTTTTATCAACAGCCATAACCTGATGCCGCAGCTCATTAAGCTTCATGGCAATGTGTCTGCCAAACCTGCCAAGCCCTATAAGTAAAACAGATTTCATCTTTCTTCTCCTTTAACCGACCGTAATTTTTTCCTGCGGATATTTTGTTACGTTTGTCTCCGCACCTTTCATTGCCGCAAATATCAATGTCAGTCCTCCGACTCTTCCGAAGAACATAAGTACAATCAGAATGAACTGCGAAACAATCCCCAACTGTGAGGTAATGCCGAGAGAAAGTCCCACCGTTCCGATTGCCGAAGCTGTTTCAAACATTGACGGGAGCAAGGGTATATTTTCAAGACGGCTGATGATCATTCCGCCGCCTGTAAACAGCACAATGTACATCAAAAATATGGTTGACGCGCTTTTTACGGTATCGTCAGATATGCGCCGTTTGAAAAAGTGTGTATTTTCCTTTTTGCGAAACACGGACAGCGCCGATGAACCCAAAACGGCGATTGTTGTGGTTTTCATACCGCCTGCCGTTGAACCGGGCGAACCGCCGATCAGCATCAACAGTATAATCAGCATTTGACCTGTCTCACTGAAGGCTGTTAAATCCGTCGTATTAAAGCCGGCTGTTCTCGGCGTAACAGACTGGAAAAGAGAGGTCAGGATTCTTTCTCCGAGGGGAAGGCTCTGATACTCGAAAAAGAAAAAGTAAAACGCCGGCAGGATAATCAGTATTCCCGTCACGGTAAGGATTACCTTGCTTTGCATTCGGTATTTTCTGAAATGAAGCTTGTTGTTTTTGATATCCTCCCAAGTTAAAAAGCCTATGCCGCCGATAATAATAAGCGCCATAACCGTGAAGTTGAAAAAGGGCTGTGATGCATAAGAGGTTAATGACGAAAACGGCTCTTTAACGCCGATTAAGTCAAAACCTGCGTTGCAAAACGCCGAAATGGAATGGAACAAAGCATACCATATGCCCTTCATAATTCCGAAATCACGGATAAAAGCCGGTAAAAGCAAAGCTGCTCCAATCAGCTCAATGCACACTGTTATTTTCAGTATAAATTTTGTAAGCCGTACAATTCCGCCGAGATGGTGTGCGGAAACAGCCTCCTGCATTGTGCTTCTCTGCATCAGCCCTATTTTTCGACCTGAAACCGCCGCAACCGAAACCGCAACCGTGACAATGCCCATACCGCCGATTTGAATTAAAAACAGAATGACGCTCTGCCCGAACATTGACCAGTATGTAGCGGTATCGTGTATAACCAAACCGGTTACACAAACTGCGGAGGTTGCGGTAAACAGTGCGTCTGAAAATACAGCGCCTTTACCGTCCCTTGTCGCAACGGGCAGCATTAACAGTATGCTGCCTAAAATTATCACTGACAGAAAGCCTAATATAATAATCTGAAACGATGTAATATGCCTGTGTTTTAGATTTTGCCGTTTTATCATAACGGATACCTTCGCAATCTTAATATCATATTTAGATTGTCTTTATTTTATCTTAATCTGCATTAAATCGGTGTAAACAAGATAAAAACAATATTAAGATTGCATAAAGGTAAAGGCGGAAAAGTCAAAACTCTTCCGCCTTAAAACTATTACAGAATTCCGTCCAGCATCAAATTCACTTTAAGAACATTTACTGTTTCTTCTCCAAAGACACCTAAGAACTTACCGTCGGTGCATTTTTGAATAATCTCCCGCACCTCGTCCTCGGTCATATCGTTTGCTTTTGCGATTCTTGCCACCTGATACTCGGCGGCGGCGGGGGAAATATGCGGGTCAAGTCCGCTGCCTGAGCAGGTCACGAGGTCAACGGGGATTGCCGTTTCGTCCATATCGGTGTTTGCCTCCCGCAGCTTTTCCACACGCTCCCGAACCAAAGCCTCATATTCTTCGCTTGCCGGGGAAAGATTGGAGGGTGCGGCATACATCAGAGTTTTTCCGTTTTCGTCCTTGTAGGTTGAAACATCAATATTTATAATTCGTCCCCACATATGGCCGGCATCCGTATACTGTTGACCGAGCAGCTCACAGCCGTACTTTTTTCCGTCAACCTCAATAATACTGCCGTTTGCTTTATCAGGAAAAATAAGCTGTGAAATGCCTGTTACAACACCTGTGTAAACAACGCCGCAGAGCAATGTAAAAATAAGAAAGATTATTGCCGCTCTCGGCAGTACATTTTTTAATGTTTTCATTGTATAACCTCCTTATGCAAGCCCGAAAAGAACTAACAGCATATCAATCAGCTTAATGAAGATAAAGGGTGCTGCAAGACCGCCGAGACCGTAAATTAACAGGTTGCGCGACAAAAGCTTGCCCGCAGGAACTTCACGGTATTTTACGCCTTTGAGCGCCAGCGGAATCAGCGCAATAATAATCAGCGCATTGTAAATAATAGCTGATAAAACAGCGCTTTGCGGGGAGTGAAGTCCCATAATGTTGAGCGCCGCAAGCCCCGGATAAAGTCCCATAAACAAAGCGGGAATAATGGCAAAATACTTTGCAACATCGTTTGCGATGGAGAAGGTGGTCAGGCTGCCTCTTGTCATCAAAAGTTGTTTGCCGATGCGTACAATGTCAATAAGCTTTGTGGGTGACGAATCAAGGTCCACCATATTGCCTGCTTCCTTTGCCGCCTGTGTGCCTGTGTTCATGGCAACCGCCACATCAGCCTGTGCAAGTGCAGGTGCATCGTTCGTGCCGTCGCCCGTCATTGCCACAAGGTGTCCTTTACTCTGGAAATCCCGTATCATTTGAAGCTTGCCTTCGGGCGTTGCTTCGGCAAGGAAATCATCCACGCCCGCTTCTGCCGCAATGGCGGCGGCGGTCATCGGGTTATCG
>USAR01000095.1 GCA_900552605.1 uncultured Oscillospiraceae bacterium
GATTGTTGTTTTTTAAACAATTCACACAAGCAAAATCTATTAAAAAAACGGACTGTCTTAACCTATTATGCACGTCAAAAGTCAGACACTTTCAAAGGTACATATTAAGTTAAGACAGCCCGTTTTTTTATCAATAATGAACGCTACACCTTAAAAAGAAGCGATTTTTTATCAGGATCGTAGCTTGGGGATTTTATGTGCATTACAAGCTCCTCGAAAGAAGCAAGCAGACCAACCGTGCAAACAGCTGCACAAACGGCGGACTTATCTAAAAACAGAATGAGGTACGGCGTGCAAAAAACCGAAAAGCCGGTTGCTTTGTTAAGAAATGTGTGCACCGAAGCAAAGCGACGGTATTTAACTGCGGCAACCGTGTAAGCGGCAATTCGCACAAGCACAACAGCGCCTGCAAAATACCACACAAACACACTTACTTTGCCAAACAGATGCGGCACAAGCCGCAACAGCAGCGACGAGTAAAACACAAGGTCCGCAATGCTGTCGAGCAATGCACCTGAGCTGCTTGTAATTTTAAGGCGGCGCGCAACAGTGCCGTCGGCAACATCGCTTATTCCGCACAATGTATAAAGAATATAATATGCCGCAGAAAACGGCTCAACTGCCAAAAGTGCCGCAGCACCCGCAATTCTGAGGCAGGTTATGCAGTTTGGCAGCCAAAATAGCCTGCTTTTCATATTTCCCCAATCCCGTTTATGTAACTTCTTTAAAAATCCCACACAAAAGCTTTTACGGCGATTTTACGTATCGGCACTGACAAGTTGCCGATAAAATTCCGCAAAACCCAAAATGCGCCGCCGCGTTTATTAAAAATGCGGCAGGCGCAAGCGTTGCAGTACCTTGCGGTACAGCCTTTAATCAATAGCGTTGTGCAATCTCAAAGATATGAGCCGGCAGATCACTTTCGTCGCAGGAAACGGTGAACACATAGTTTGTGTTGGTTTCCTCGCTCAATGCCGAAACTCTGTCGAAGAAATCCGCAAGATGGTCATAATCTCTGCCAACGATGCGCAGCGTTGCGTCAACAAACACATCGGTAACGTCGTAGTTTCCTGCGCAAACTCCGCAAAGCATACCGTAAAAAGCTTCAAAGCCTGTGATACCGTATGTTTCCGTGTTAATAAGTCTTGCCTTGTGAGTAATGCTGAAGTTTAAGGTTTCGCCTTTTTCTATGCAAACCACATTGCCGTTAGACTGCTCGGTAGTGGCATTTACAGCGTCAACCAATTTCTTGGTTTTTCCCGAACCCTTGTTTCCGATAATGAGCTTAATCATTTTTATCAACTCCTGATTTATTTTTCCGCCTGGAGACCAAGCGGTTAACGATTTATTTATTTTATAAGCCTTGCCTCAAGCTGCTCGCGCTGCTTTTCGTAGCCCGGTTTTCCGAGGAGCGCAAACATATTTTTCTTGTAGCTTTCAACACCCGGCTGGTTAAAGGGATTAACGCCGAGCATATAACCCGATATTGCGCAAGCCTTTTCAAAGAAATAGAAAAGTCTTCCGAGATTTTCCTCGTCCGCTTTATCAATTTCAATAACGAAATTCGGCACGCCGCCGTCTGTATGTGCAAGCACTGTGCCTTCAAACGCCTTACGGTTTACTTCTGTCATTGTTTTGCCTGCCAAGAAGTTCAGACCGTCGGAATTATCGGCTGCGCTTTCAAGCGTTATGTCGCTGCCGCTGTCGCCGATATTAACAACCGTTTCAAACATACTTCTTCTGCCGTCCTGAATATACTGACCCATTGAGTGCAGGTCGGTTGAAAATACAACAGATGCCGGGAAAAGACCCTTGCCGTCTTTGCCTTCGCTTTCGCCGAAAAGCTGCTTTAACCATTCATTCATCATAGCAAAGCGAGGCTCGTATGAAACAAACAACTCAATCTCCTTGCCCTTGCGATAAAGTGCGTTTCTAAGCGCTGCATATTTATAGCAATCATTGCTGCTTGCATTGGGATTACCGTAATCCTTTTGTGCAGCAGCCGCACCGCGCATTAAAGTGTCGATATCGGCTCCGCTTGCGGCGATGGGAAGAAGCCCCACAGCTGTAAGCACTGAAAATCTGCCGCCGACATCATCTGGAATAACAAAGCACTCATAGCCTTTTTCATCGGCAAGCTCTTTTAATGTGCCGCGAGCTTTGTCTGTTGTGCAGTAAATTCTTTTTGCCGCCTCTTCTTCGCCATAGCGCTCTTCAAGCATAGAGCGGAAAATGCGGAATGCAATTGCAGGCTCGGTTGTTGTGCCGGATTTTGAAATGATGTTAACGGAAACACGCTTGTTTTCGCAAAGCTTAACGATATCCGAAAGATAAGAGCCGCTTATGCTGTTTCCGGCAAAATAAATTTCGGGAGCGTCGCCCTTAAGAGAATTGTAAAACGGAGAGTGCAAAAACTCAATTGCGGCGCGTGCTCCGAGGTATGAGCCGCCGATTCCGATAACCACCAAAACGTCGCTGTCGGAACGAATCTTTTCCGCTGCTTTTTTAATGCGTTCAAACTCCTGTTTATCGTAATTTGTCGGAAGCTCTACCCAACCGAGGAAATCGTTGCCGAGACCGCTTTTATCGTTGATTGCAGCATCTGCCGCCGCAACCTGAGCCGAAAGCGCCGCAACCTCGTCGCTGCCGATGAAACCCGACGCATAGTTTTCAGTGAACCTTAATGCCATTGTAAAATCACCTTATTTTTATTATCTGCTTTTGATTGTTTATATTATACAATAAATTGCGTCGCTTTGCAACCGATAAATATGCCGTTTCTATAAAAATTTTGTAAACCGCTTTACTGTGTTGCCTTATAATTGAAGCTTTGCCTGACTTATGCACAAAAAATACATTCGTCAGACACGTTGCCGGACGCTTCAGCTTTAAACCCCTGTCTTAGGCGTCGCTCGTCGCCGAAGATGGGGGATTAAACCGCAAATTTCAACCGACAAATGTCCGCCTATTAGCTGTTTTTCGAAATTTAAAGAGTCAAAGCTGCGGCAAGCAACAGCTCAACCGCCTTAAAATATGTGAACCTTTCCACGCCCTTTTCGGCAACCACATCGATGCTGCCTATTTGTTTTTTATTACAGTACACTTCAGCCGTGCCGAGCTTTTGACCCTTTGTAAGCGGTGCTTCAACGCCGTCTTGCAGCTTAACCTTTACCTCTAAATTGCTGCTTTCAAGGCTGCTTAAAAGGTATTTTCCCTTGCCTGCCGCAATCGGCACGACGCTGCTGTCACAGCCGCCCTTTACCGCAATGCTTTTTGGCAGCTTATTCGAAACGTCAACCTCGCTCAGTTCCCAATTTGCAAAGCCGTAATCCAGCAGTTTTCTCGCAGTGCCGAAGCGTGCATTGTTATCGGCAGCACCCAAAACCACAGCACAAAGCTCCATTTCGTTTTTTTGCGCCGAGCCGCTTACACAAAATCCCGCCTTTGATGTGGTGCCGGTTTTAAGCCCTGTTGCACCGCTGTAAAACCTAATCAGCTTGTTGGTGTTAACCAACTGAGACTTACCGCCGCGCAGCTCATCCATCCAGACCTTTGTGTATTTTTTAATGCGATCATGCTTTAAAAGCTCGCAGGACATAACGGCAATATCATAAGCCGAGCTTTCGTGCCCGTCTGCGTCAAGACCTGAGCAGTTTACAAAATGAGTGTCGTTCATTTTAAGCTCTGCCGCCTTTTTGTTCATAAGCGCAACAAAACCCTCCTCGCTGCCTGCAACCGCTTCCGCAAGCGCCACGGTTGCATCGTTTGCAGAGGCGATTACCGCAGCGCGCAGCAGTTCGTCAACGGTCATTTTTTCGTTTGGCTCAAGCCATATTTGCGAACCGCCCATACTGCAAGCGTGCTCGCTTGCGGTGATAACGGTATCCGCTTTAAGCTTGCCGCTGTCCATAGCCTCCATAACAAGCAGCAGCGACATTATTTTTGTAATTGAAGCCGGGCTGCGCTTTTCGTGCGGATTGTGCTCAAAAAGCACCTTGCCCGTTTCCTTTTCCATAAGCACGGCGCAAGGCACCTCAACCACCGGTGTTGCGGCGGATGCGGCAGCGCTCACGGGCAGTGGCTCTGTGAGGTCGGGGCTGTCGTATTCGCAGGCGGTTTTTGCAAAACAGAAAAAAGTTGACGCTGCAAGCGTGCACAGCGTCAACAAAAAACACATAGTCTTTTTCATAATATCTCACTCCTTAAAGCACAAATATCACTAAATATCTATGCTTTAAAAAGCAACTTAATAACCCAATTCCTCGTTAATTAAAATAACCTTAATTCTGTTTTCGTTCCTTTGATAGCCGCTTACAAGGTAGTGACTGCAAAGCCTTGCTTCGGAATTGCAGCCGGCGCACATATCAACGCCGCACCCCTCATCTATGGAATAGCAGTGCCCTTTTTTTGAGCAGTAGCTTTCAACTCCCAGCCGCAGTGCGTTTTTCGGCGCTGCAATCGTCTTAACTCTGAGCACAGCCTCATTAAGATCCTTAACGATTTTATTAACCCCTGCCAGCACAATAACACTGCTTGAACCGAATGCTATCTGCGAAATGCGATTGCCGTTTCCGTCAACATTATAAAGCTCGCCGTTTTCCGTAACCGCATTCGCGGAGCACAAAAATGCGTCGCCTAAATATGCCTTTCCGTAAATCTCACGCACACCGTCGGGTGTTAAGCCCTTTGCGCTTCTGTCTAAAAACTCATAGTCGCCGTTTTTAAGCAGTTCCGCAGCACCTGTTTGCTGCAACGTAACAGAACCGCCCACGGATACCCTGTCGCCTTTTTTAAGGAGCTTTTTGAGTATTTCCAAAGCTTCCGTGCAGTTTTCGGCATAATAGCCTTCCATTCGGTTGTGCACAAGACCATCAATAGTCTTTTTAATTCTTTCGTCCATTTTTTGCACCGCCTTTTTGTCAGACCGAAATCAACTATTTCTCGCCCTTATAAACCTTCATAAGCTTATCGGCAATTTCCTTAATATCGTAACCTGCACTCTTGAGAACCTCGTCCTGATTCTTTCTCTCAAAGCACTCGCAGGTATTAAGCACCATATCCGCCCATATTTCAGCCGGCTGCTGAAGGCTGAGCCACTTCACGGTGTTTGTAATTTCAAGGTGACTGTCAATGGTGTCGGAGACAAAAACAGGAAGTCCCGCCGCTTGTGCCTCGATTGCGGCAACGGGAAGATCCTCTAAAAGCGACGGCATCAAAAATGCGTCCATAGCCTGATAATAATCGTTAATATTATTCTGCGAGCCCATAAACATAACCGCGTCGGAAATACCGAGACTTGCAACCTTTTGCTGAACGTGTGCCATAAGACTGCCTGTACCTACAAGCAGCAAAACCGAATCTGGATTCTTTTTGTGAATACCGGCAAAAACATCAATTATAAAATCGTGATTCTTGCGGCGCGAAAATTTGCCGACGTGTCCTACAACCAGCTTTCCGGAAAGAGAAAGGCGCTTTCTTATTTCCTCGCGCTTTTCCTCGGAATAGCTGAAATCGGAGATGTCGATACCGTTGCGAAGTATAGGAACTTTGTTCTCTCGGCAATAGCCTTTGCCGAACATCCACTCTGCCGCGGCGTTGGAGCTGGCAAATGCCGTTGTGAGGTATTTATCCATTTTGCCGCGGTTGATACAGTTTAAAATATCGGCAAATTTGCCGACGGTGGACTTTGTATTGTGAGCGTGCGCAATAACAATTGGTATGCCTGCCCGTCTTGCGGCTGTAAACGGAATCAGATCCGCCGCCGAGTTTTTGTTGATATGCACAACATCATATTTATTTTCTAGTAACATCTGCAGTACTTTTAATGAAAAAGATGCAGTTCCCATAAAAACAATTTTTTTACTCATAAAATTCCTCCTGTTTTGTCTTTTTTATTATAACATACTCATTTATTAAGTGCTACCACACAGGAAAAACCAAAAAAACTATTGCAATCATCTAGCATTTTTGGTATTATAGTTCAGCAAACTATAGAACGAGGTGAGATTATTATGGCAAACATGAAACAGCAGATTAAACGTTATAAAAACGATAA
>USAR01000096.1 GCA_900552605.1 uncultured Oscillospiraceae bacterium
ATAAACGGACTTGAAAGCGAAAAATCAACGCTGAAATCAAAAATCAATGAATTACAGGGCAGGGTGGACAAGCAACAGGCTTATGTTGACACGCTTAATTCCTACATAGCCACGGTTGAAAGCAAGATTATGACTTGTGAAAACCTGCTTGCAACTTACCAAAGCGAGATTGACGATCTGAACCGTGAAATAGACAAAAAGGAAGAAGAGCTTGCGGAAAACAAGGAACTGTTTAAGCGTCGCATACGCTCGATTTATATGTCAGGCTCCAATACTTCTTTAAGCTTGCTGCTCGGCTCCGATCAATTTGCGGATTATCTTTCAATGTCGCAGTTTACCGAAAGTCTCGCGCAGTATGACAATTCGCTTATGGAAAAAATCAACCTTGCGGTTGATGATATCAACAAAAGCATTAAAAAGGTTGAAAAAACCAAAAAGCAGCAAGAGGACGTAAAAAAGCAGCTTGCCGTTGAGCGTGCCGATTTGCAGGAGAAACAGAGCGAGGCGGCGGGGACTCTCAGCAGTATGAACAAAACCAAGGCTCAGCTGCAGGCGGAAATGGCAAAGGTTGATTCCTCAATTGCTTCTCTTGAAAAGAGCATTGATGCTGCATATGAGGCGGCGCGTCAGGCAGCTCAGCTTGCAGACGCTCCTAAATACGACGGCAGCGGCTTCGCATGGCCCTTGCCGGGATACAGTATGATAACCTCTCCGTTCGGCAATCGATTCGACCCTTATTATCAGGTTTATCGCGGTCACAAGGGCATTGATATTTCCGGCGGCGGTGTTGCAGGCAAGCCGATTATTGCAACTGCCGCAGGTACGGTTACGGTCGCCGAGTTTAATAACGGCGGATATGGAAACTACGTTGTTATAAGCCACGGTTATGTTAACGGAAGCCTACTAACCAGCCACTACGGTCATATGATGTCATATGCCGTTTCAGTGGGACAGCACGTTAATCAGGGCGATGTTATAGGATATGTTGGAACGACAGGAGCTTCAACAGGGTACCACCTGCATTTTGAAACTCGACAAAATAACGTCCCCGTTAACCCGTTTAACTATGTAAGCTATTAAAAACTATCAAGCTGTGCCGCAGAGTCTTTTTAAAAAAGTTCTGCGGCAGCATTTGCCTATATCGAGTACTATCGCTTATTTTAGCAGCGTTACAGAAAGGATTAGGTGTGAGACTGATGCAAAATATTTTAAAAAGCCGTATGTTCAAAAGTATATTGTGTATTTTAACTGCTGTTTTGTTTAGCCTCGGTGTGTGTTATCTGCCTATTCCCGGCGGCGATGTAAGAGCTGAGTCCATAACCTCTATGAAAGAGAAGATAAACGGACTTGAAAGCGAGAAGACAGGACTTAAAACAAGAATCGACGAATTGCAGGGCAAGGTTGATAAGCAGCAGACTTATGTCGATACGCTTAACTCATATATTGCCACTGTTGAAAGCAAGATTACCGCTTCGGAAAATCTGCTTTCAACTTATCAAGGCGAGATTGATGACCTTAACCGAGAGATAGAAAAAAAGGAAGACAATCTTGCCGAAAACAAGGAACTCTTTAAACGTCGTATACGCTCAATTTATATGTCGGGCGCAAATACATCAATGTCAATTTTGCTTGGCTCAGACAAGTTTGCCGATTACCTTTCTATGACTGAGTTTACGGAAAGCCTTGCAAAATATGACAACGCTCTTATGAAAAAGATTAACCTTGCAGTTGCGGATATAAACAAGACGATTAAAAAGAAAAACGCTGCAATAAAGGAACAGCAAAATATTAAGAAAGACCTTGCGTCAGACCGTCAGGAGCTGCAATCAAAGCAGAGCGAAGCGCAAAATCAGCTTAACAATGTAAATAAAAGCAAGGAGGAGCTGCAGGCCGAAATGGCGCAGGTAGACGCATCTATTGCGTCGCTGGAAAAAAATATTGACGCGGCATATGAGGCGGCAAGGCAGGCGGCAATTAAAAAGCAGCAAGAGGAAGAAGCTGCAAGAAGGAAGCAAAGCAGCAGCTCTAAAGAATCCGGAACCTCGAGCAGCAGTGACGTTTCCGGAAACAACAGCGAGAATTCAGACGGACGTAATGACATCTCGAAAGGATACACTTGGCCGCTGCCGGGATACACTATGATTACATCGCAGTTCGGCAACCGTTTTGACCCTTATTACAAGGTCTATCGCGGGCACAAGGGCATTGATATTTCAGGCGGAGGTGTTGCAGGCAAGCCGATAGTAGCAACAGCCGACGGCACTGTAACGGTTGCGGAGTTTAATAATGGCGGTTACGGCAATTATGTTGTTATAAGCCACGGGTTTAAAGGCGGTAAGCTTATAACAAGTCACTACGGTCATATGATGTCTTATGTCGTTTCGGTAGGGCAGGAGGTAAAAAAAGGCGATGTTATAGGATATGTCGGCACGACAGGCGCTTCAATGGGTTATCATCTGCACTTCGAAATGAGAGAGGACAATATCCCTGTTAATCCGTTCAACTATGTAAGCTACTGATACATAATTTTATCTTTTAAAACAGCGGTTTTCTTCCCACGCCGTCAGCGTTGACCGCGCCGCGGCGCCCATCGCCTTTAGGCGATGGAAAAGCCGATTTATCGGCTTTTAAAACCGTTTTTGTGCAGCAATCGGTTATATAGTAGGATTTTATGAAAACGGTTGCGCCGCGGCGCGGGCGACGATGACGGTGCGGGAAGAAAAGCAGCGGCTTTATATCGGCGATACAAAAGTCAATCAACTTAAATCCGAGTCGTTAGTTTTTTTGCAAAATCGGGTTCGATTCTCGACAGCCTAGGCAAGCGATAATAAATCCGAATCTGCCTAAAACGATGAAAATCCAACTTTTTGTATATTAAAATTTAATGCGGCAGTTTTTCGGCGTCTGTCTCGGCAATAGAGCGGCACCCGGCTGTCGCATTGTTGTTTTTATAATTTTCGTGTTTTCTAAAGTTGACAATTATCAGCAGCAGCAATTTATCAAAGATAGGCGGTGGGCTTATGAAAACAAAAATACCTCTTCGCGCAGCGGTTGCCGCAGTGATTTCATTTGCCGTAATTGTATCTGTGCTTACCGTGGGTGCGATGAACAGCGCGCTTGGCGGTTTTGATTTTAAAATTGCGGCAAAGCTCGGCGAAATAAGCAGGCTTGCCGAGAGCCAGTATTATTACGATATAGACAATGATGCCGTAACAAATGCTGTTCTTTCCGGATATGTTAACGGGCTTTCAGATGATTATGCCGCCTATTACGACAAGGACGCGGCTAAAAAACAGGTTGCAAGCATTAAAGGCGACAGCTACGGAATCGGTATAATAGCAGTCAGTACAGCTGATGAAAGCGGAATATATGCATGGAAGGTTTACGAGAAAAGCCCTGCAGAAAGCGCAGGACTTAAACCGGGCGACATAATTACGGAGATTGACGGAAAAACGGTTGAAAGTATAGGCTTTTCGGATGCGGCAAATATGTTTTACGGAAGGATCGGAAAAAAGGTAAAGCTCAGAGTAAAGCGCGGTAAAAAAACGTTTTCGGTCGTTGTAACCTGCGGCGAGTGCGATGCGCAGACTGTTTATATAGACAGTTGTAAAAAGGGTGAGCCTGCCGTGGTGCAGGTAACCGGCTTTAACGATAAAACAGCTGTACAGTTTGAGGGTACTGTTAACGAGTGTATTAAAAAAGGTGCAAGCTCTCTTATAATTGACCTGCGGCACAATGGCGGAGGCACGGTTTCGACGGCGGCCAAAATGCTCGATTTCTTGTTGCCTGAGGGCGACACAGTCCACGTTATGTATAAAGACCGGAAAGTTTTTGTGCGAAATCGCTCTGACGCAAGCTGCATAAACCTGCCGTTTGCGGTGCTCTGCGACGGCGGTACGGCAAGCGCTTCTGAAATTTTTGCAAGCACTTTAAGAGAGCTCGGCGGAGCAAAGCTTATCGGAAGCACCACATACGGTAAATCGGTTATTCAGCGCAGCTATACACTTAAGGACGGCAGCCGTGTAAAATTCACTGTTGGAGAGTTTGTGCCGTCCAACGGCGAAAGCTATAATAAAAAGGGACTGAAGCCGGATATTTTCGTTGACCCAAAGCTTCAAAGCGATTACGATTTTTACTTTTTAACGTCTGAAAATGACGTTGTTAAAAAATATGCGGTTAATTATATGAAAAAAAACTGCAGGCAGTGAAACGTTTATTTTATTAGCTGTCATAATCTTCCAAAAGCTTACGCAAGTCTTCATCGGAATATATTTTAATTCCTGCGTCAAGCATTGCTTTATCATATTTCGGCAAGCTGTCAAGAGGCAGGTCCTCCGCTAAATACATAGGCTTGCTGTCGTACTGACGAAAGACAGCAACCTTTCCTTCGTATGTTTTAACAATATACATCGGCTCTCTGTCCTCACCGCTTAAAACTTCTGCAGAGGAAATGCCGCTCGATACCGCTTTCTCGCCGTTTGCGCAAATTCTCGCCGAGGCAATTATAACTACCGCCGCAAGCACCGCGACAGGTATTAAAAAAACTTTTTTCATAAAGCACCGTTCTTCCGAAAATGTATTTATTATATTTTGGCACATTTTGCTTATCGGTATACATTTTGAAAAAATTTTCAAAAAAACAGTTACAACTGTCAATTTATATGCTATAATAATTATAATGCGTTGAAATGTACTCGACATTTCGATATCCTTACGGTCAATAACATAAGATGATATAGATATTTAGATTGATACCGAATTACTGAAAGGGGCGGCGTTTTGAAACAAAACGATAACTTTTCTTTTAATGATTTTGACGATATCAATTCGTCAAGCAGCTCGCAAACGCACGATGATATAAACCTCTACACCGGCAACGGAGAGGGCAGCGGCGACGGGCAGGTTAATCTTAACAGCTTCTTTGAAGAGCAGCGGCCTAAAGAGCAATCGCGCTTTGGTTTTTTGAAAAACCGCAAAGGCGAAAGAAAAAGCGGCGGAAAGCATTTGGCTGACGCGGATGATTCGCAAAAAACGCACCGCAAATTGAGAAGACTCGGCAGAATTGCGCTAACAGTTGTGCTTGTTGGTGTTATAACCTGCGGCATAGGTGTCGGCACGGTTGTTGCGTGGCTTGCAAGTGAAGAGGCAAAGGGAACTTTCGATATGGAAGAATACGACCTCAACTCCTCGCTTGATTTCACTTCAACGATCTATGTTAAAAACGCAAAAAGCGGCGAGTATGAAGAATATCAGCGCTTACACGGAATGTATAACCGTATATGGGTTGACAGCAAGGACATTTCTCCAATGCTGCAGAACGCATTTATAGCGGTTGAGGATAAACGATTCAGAGAACACGCCGGTGTCGATTGGAAGAGAACAGCTTCGGCATTCATTAACTCGTTTTTGCCAATATACAGCGGCAGACAAGGCGGCTCAACCATAACTCAACAGCTTGTTAAAAACCTCACCGATGATCGCGATGTTAGCTCTATGCGTAAGGTAAGGGAGATAATGCGTGCGCGCTATCTTGAAAATAACTATTCGAAAGACTCCATTCTTGAGTGGTATTTGAATACGATTCCGATGGGCACGGGTATATACGGCGTCGAGGTTGCCGCTAATTATTATTTCGGCAAAACCGCAAACGACCTTACAATTCCCGAATGTGCTTCGCTTGCGTCAATAACTCAGGAGCCGGAGGGATACAGACCCGATCTTGCTGAGAATAAAGAAGCGCATTTAAAAAGACGAAACACAATACTCCGTCTTATGTACAGCCAAAAGTTTATAACAAAGCAAGAGTATGAGGACGCAGTTAAAACCGAGCTTAAGGTGGTTGCGGATAAATCACGTCTTAACACCGACCAAGAGGTGTATTCCGACTTTGTTGTGGCGCTTATAGACGATGTTGTGGATATGCTTGTAAGCGAAAAGAAATACGACCGCGACGCAGCGGAAGAAGCTGTTTACAACGGCGGATACAAAATCTATGCAACGCTTAATAAGCAGGTGCAGTCGTCGCTTGAAAAGGTTTACA
>USAR01000097.1 GCA_900552605.1 uncultured Oscillospiraceae bacterium
TGTCGGTCATTGGCAAACGCTTTTATTTAACTACCGACAACAGTATTTTGTGCAAAAGACTTAAATGTTATGCAAAACAAGCTTAGGAAATAATTGACATATTGCACTTTTTGTTTTATATTATTTATGTTACGCATTATGGTGGGGGTTCGCATAAGGCGCAACGCTTGCCTAACAAATGAAATCTATAAATTTTGTGCATTTCGTTTTCAAAAAAACATCGGTGCAACAGTTGCCGATAAACAGAAACAGTGCGCTTTAAGGAGATAAAAAAATGCAGAAGGAACTTGCAAAAAAATACGATCCAGGCTCTGTTGAGGATCGCATTTATAAATTTTGGCTTGACGGCGGCTATTTTCACGCAGAGGTTGATGAATCCAAAAAGCCGTACACAATAGTTATTCCGCCGCCGAACATAACGGGTCAGTTGCATATGGGTCACGCACTCGATAATACATTGCAGGATATTCTTATACGTTGGCGCAGAATGCAGGGATACGATGCGCTGTGGATTCCGGGAACCGATCATGCCTCAATTGCAACAGAGGCAAAAATTGTTGAGGCAATGCGCGAAGAAGGTGTTACAAAGGACGATATAGGTCGTGACGGCTTTTTAAAGCGCGCTTGGGAATGGCGCGAAAAATTCGGCGGAAGAATAGTATCACAGCTCAAGAAAATGGGATCATCGTGTGATTGGGACAGAGAGCGCTTTACAATGGACGAAGGCTGCTCAAAAGCGGTGCGTGAGGTGTTTGTGCGCCTTTATGAAAACGGCAAGATCTATCGCGGTGAAAAAATCATAAATTGGTGCCCTCTTACCTCTATCTCGGATGCCGAGGTTGAGCACGAGGAGCACGACGGCAGCTTTTGGCACCTGAGATACTTCCTTTCCGACGGCAGCGGCGAGATACAGCTTGCCACAACACGCCCGGAAACCTTGCTCGGTGATACAGCAGTTGCTGTTCACCCCGATGATGAGAGATACAAAAACCTTGTAGGAAAAACGGTAAAGCTGCCTTTGACAAACAGAGAGATTCCGATTGTTGCAGACGAGTATGTTGAAATGGATTTCGGAACGGGCGTTGTTAAAATTACGCCGGCTCATGATCCTAACGACTTTGAAGTTGGGCTTCGTCATAATCTGCCGATAATCAACGTTATGACAGACGATGCGCATATGACTTCCGACTGTGGCAAATATGCCGGAATGGATAGATATGAAGCAAGAAAAGCAATGGTAGAGGACCTTGAAAAGGGAGGATACCTTGTTAAGGTTGAGCCGATGAAGCACAATGTCGGTTCTTGCTATCGCTGCAAAACAATTGTTGAACCGCGTGTATCAAAGCAGTGGTTTGTTAAAATGCAAGAGCTTGCCGAGCCTGCGATTAACGCTGTTAAGGGCGGCGATATTAAGCTTATTCCAAGCCGTTTTGAAAAGACGTATTACAATTGGATGGAGAATATTCGCGATTGGTGCATTTCGCGTCAGCTTTGGTGGGGTCACAGAATACCTGCCTGGTATTGCGAGGACTGCGGTGAGGTCATCGTTTCAAAAACCGACCCTACCTGTTGCCCGAAATGCGGCAGTCACAAGCTGCACCAGGATGATGATACGCTCGATACCTGGTTTTCATCGGCGCTTTGGCCGTTCTCAACTCTCGGCTGGCCTGATGAAACTAAGGAGCTTAAATACTTCTATCCCACAAGCACTTTGGTAACGGGTTATGATATCATATTCTTCTGGGTTGCAAGAATGATATTCTCAGGTCTTGAGTATACCGGGAAAGCGCCGTTTAACACTGTGCTCTTCCACGGCATTGTGCGCGACGCACAGGGCAGAAAGATGTCAAAATCTCTCGGCAACGGTATCGACCCGTTGGTTGAGATTGAAAAATACGGCGCAGACGCATTGCGCTTTACATTGGCAACAGGTAACAGCCCGGGAAATGATATGCGTTATTCACCAGAGCGTGTGGAGGCAAGCCGTAACTTTGCGAATAAGCTTTGGAATGCGGCAAGATTCGTTATGATGAACCTCGACGACAATGAGCCGGCACCTTACATTCCCGAAAATTTGGCAACCGAGGATAAGTGGATACTCTCACGTTTCAACGCGCTTATCGGCGATGTTACAGAGAACTTAGAGCGTTTTGAATTGGGACTTGCCGTTCAGAAGCTTTACGATTTTATTTGGGATGTTTACTGCGATTGGTATATTGAAATTTGCAAGGCTCGCCTTAACTCGGACGACACCGAGCAAAAGAATACTGCAAAAGCGGTGTTGGTTTATGTTCTTTCAAATACGCTTAAATTGCTGCACCCGTTTATGCCTTTTATAACAGAGGAAATTTGGCAGGCACTTCCGCACTCCGGTGAATCGATTATGATTTCAGCGTGGCCGGAGCAAAACTCGGCGCTTGAATTTAAAAAGGAATCCGAAAGCTTCGAGCTTCTTATGGAGGTTATTCGTGCAATACGTATACGCCGTTCGGAGATGAACGTTGCTCCGTCTAAAAAAGCAAAGGTGTATATTGCAACAACAATGCCGGATGTTTTCAAAGACGGCACTAAGTATATTGAAAAGCTGGCATCTGCTTCACAGGTTGAAATCGCTGAAAGCTTTGATATTCCGTCGGCAGTAACAGTGGTTACATCGAAAGCCGTGGTTTATATTCCGATGAATGAGCTTGTTGACCTTGCCGCAGAGCACGCAAGGCTCGAGAAAGAGCTGAAGGCCGCTAACGCCGACAAGGAGTTTATTGAGAAGAAGCTTAATAATAAAAGCTTTGTTGAAAAGGCTCCGGAAAAGGTTGTTGCCGGTCAGCGGGAAGCTCTTGAAAAGGTTTTGGAAAAAATCAAAATGCTTAACGAAAGCATTGCTGTGTTGGGCTAATATTAATCGGTGCGGCATATGTCGCGCCGATTATTGTTTACTTTGGAGTGATGTTGGGTTGAATTATGAACAAGCGCTTGAATACATCGATTCTTTTCCGCGTTTTGGAAAAGCGGTCGGTCTTGATAACATCATAAAGCTTTTAAAAATTCTCGGGGATCCGCAGGAACACTGTAAAGTTTTGCATATTGCCGGAACAAACGGTAAAGGCTCTGTTGCGGCAATAGCGGCTGAGGTTTTGATTAAGCACGGTTATAAGACGGGATTATACGTTTCACCGTATATAATCAATTTCAGAGAGCGAATACAGATCAACGGCGAAATGATATCGGAAAATCGTCTTGCAGAATGCTGCGCCGAGGTTAAAGCAACCGTCGGCACGCATTTTGACGACGCAGCCGTTTTCAGTCAGTTCGAAATAATAACCGCAATCGGTTTTTTGTATTTTGCACATGAAAATTGCAATTATATAATTCTTGAAACAGGGCTCGGCGGAAGGCTTGACGCAACTAATGTTGTTAAAAAACCGATTTGTACCGTAATAACGCACATTTCGCTTGACCACACGGCAGTGCTCGGCGAAACGACGGAAGAAATCGCTGCGGAAAAGGCAGGGATAATAAAAAAGAATGTGCCTGTTGTTGTGTCGCCGCAGTGCGATGCTGCTCTTCGTGTTATTGCTGAAAAATGTAAAGAGCAAAACGCACAGCTTGTCACTGTTAAGGAAAATGACATAACAGATATAAAGCTTGGGTTTTCAAGAACCGATTTTAAATATCTCGGCACTGCTTTCAGCGTTTCACTTGCGGGAGAGCATCAAGCATATAATGCCGCAACGGCGCTTGAAGTGTTAAAACAGACAGGTATAAGCTTGAATCCTCGGCTTGTTTCAAGAGCGTTAAATTCGGTAATTCATCCGGCAAGACTTGAGGTTGTTTCTGAGTTACCTCATGTAATTATCGACGGAGCGCACAATCCTGACGGAATAACAGCGCTTTGTGAGTATATAAAAAATATAAATTGGCAAGGCAGTATTCTTTTCGGCGCACTTAAGGACAAGAACACCGAGGAAATGGTGCACATTTTATCGTCGCTTAATAAAGAGGTGGTAACGGTTACAATCAGGGATAATGAGCGTGCCGAATCTGCCGTCAAATTGGCAGCGGATTTTGATGTGAACGGCATAAAAGCAATGGCTGCAAAAAGCTATGAAGAAGCAATTAAACATTTAAATAAAAAGCCGTTTTTGGTGTGCGGCTCGCTTTATCTTGCGGCGGATATAAGAAAAATCTTTAAAAACGACAATATAATTTAGCTTAATTTCTGCAAAAAATTTTTTTCGACAACCGAATACGACCGATTTTTCACGGACAAGCGTTTACTATATTATATAGAGACGATTGTCCGTATTTTGTTTTAAGGAGTTGTAAAAATGCAGGTCAGAATAGAAACAAACGAACAGGTGGTAACCGCATATTTAAGCGGTGATATCGACCACCATTCAGCGCGTGCGATCCGAGAGGAGATCGATGAAAAAATTGACGAGGTTCATCCGTCACTGTTGATACTCGATTTCGGCGAGGTTGGATTTATGGATAGCTCCGGAATAGGGCTGGTTATGGGAAGATTTCGCAAAATGCAGGAAAATGACGGTGAAATACAAATAATGAACACGCCGCTTTACATTTCAAAGGTAATGCGCGTTTCGGGAATTGAAAAGCTTGCAAGAATTTCAAGTCACGGGGAATAAAAAGGAGAAACAATATGAAACCTATAAACGAATTAAAGCTTGTACTTCAGTCACGTTCGGTAAACGAGAGCTTTGCAAGAGTCGCCGTTTCGGCGTTTTTAGCGCAGCTTGACCCTACAATCGACGAGATAAATGATATAAAAACAGCCGTTTCGGAAGCTGTTACAAACTGTATCGTGCACGGATACAGGGATACTATCGGCAAGATTTACATAACAGTGCAGATATTCGAAAACAGAACCGTAACCATACGCATACGCGATAATGGCTGCGGAATTGAAAATATAGAGCAGGCAATGGAGCCTATGTTTACCACTGCCGGCGGTGAGCGTGCAGGTCTCGGATTTGCAGTTATGGAAAGCTTTATGGACGGCGTGAGGGTCAGCTCCAAAAAGGATAAATACACTGTTGTGACTCTTAAAAAGAGGATTGGCAGAAAGCTGTGAACAGAGAAAAGTGTATAACGGAAAACCTTGGACTTGTGCATGCTTGCTGCAAGAGATTTGTCGGGCGCGGCATTGAGTACGACGACCTGTTTCAGGCAGGAAGTATGGGTCTTGTAAAGGCGGTGGACGGCTTTGATGAGAGCTATGGTTTAAAGCTTTCAACATATGCGGTACCTGTGATTCTTGGTGAGATACGTCGTCTTTTCCGTGATGGCGGCAGCGTCAAGGTCAGTCGCTCTGTAAAAGAGCTCGGATTAAAGGTGTCACGCGTGAGGGCGGAGTTGTCTTTAAAGCTTAACCGTGAACCGAGTGTTGCGGAAATCGCCGATATGCTTGAAGTATCAAAAGAGTCGGTAGCCGAAGCTGTGTGTGCGTCACAGCCGACAGTGTCGTTAACATACGATAACGACGGAGAGGAGGGTCAGCTTGATCTGCCTGTTGAATCGCACGAAGAAAAGGTAGCTAATAAGGTAATGGTGGAGCAGTTGCTCAAAAAGCTGCCGGAGCGGGACAAGAAGATAATAGATTTTAGGTATTATAAGCTGTATACGCAAGCAAAAACAGCAGGGCTGTTGGGAATGACTCAGGTGCAGGTTTCAAGGCGTGAAAAGGCAATATTAGGAGAGCTAAGAAAGCAAATAAAGTAGAAAAAACCGCATAATTACAGGCAAATTCATCTTTTTTCAATTTTTTTCAAAAAACTTGTGAAAAAGTGTTGACAAAACGTCAAAACAGTGGTAATATAACTAGGTCAACTTGTTAAACAGTTGGCACCGAACCTTTAAAATTAAACAACGATGAAAAGAAAAAGGACCCGACAATTCTTGATTTAGTAATTCAAGGAAAAGACGAACGCGCAA
>USAR01000098.1 GCA_900552605.1 uncultured Oscillospiraceae bacterium
ACCGTCTACTCTGAGCACGGTAAGTCCCGCTGACATAAACAAAAAGGTGATTACAAGCAGTATTAGGTAGCCCTTGATCATTTTGCATATACTTCCGTTTATAAGCCGCTTGATATTCCTCACCTTTTCCACGTTATCGTTTGACATCTGCCTTTTAATAAATTTTGCAAAGCTATCGTATTCAAAGCAAAAAAAGCAAGCGGAAACAATCGATACAACAACGCTTACAAATAGTGTAGGCAACGAGGAAACAACATCCTTTACAAAGTTGGCAAAATACCTGCCGACGCTTGAATTAAACTCGTTAAAAGCGCTATGAATATTAACCGATGTAAGACCAAAACACTGTGAAACAGCAGAAATATATTTTTCTGCGTTTGCAGCAATTTTTGAAAAAATATCGCCGTAAGGCTTTTCTTTTACAATGCATATTAAAGCGCCGCCTGCTTTGTAAAGCGAAAAACCTATTGCACCGAAAACAGCTAAAAGGATTAAAACAAGGCAAACAAGAGTCAATTTGTTTTTTGAAATGCCCATATGGCCACTAAGCTTTATCATTGGTTTTTGCAGTGCATAAACCACTGCAAAGCTTATTATAAACGGCAATGCGTAAACAGCAAGATATTTTATAATTATATACAAAAACGCAGCCGCAAGGCTGTAAAATATAAAGTTTATTATCAGCGCAGCCTTTTGCTTTGTATTCACGTGTATGCTCCCTCCTGCCTTAATTTTAGTGTTTTGAATATTCGCTTTAAAACATCATTGCCGCACAGGCTATCTTCCACGCGACGCGCTGTTGTAACAATTCCGTTTTAACACAGCTGCTTTTTCGGCACTAACAAATTGTGTCAATTGAAAAATAACCTTTTTCGCTCATAACAAAGTAAATTTAATTATATTATGCACAAAAAACAGCGTCGCACACTGCACACGCTGTTTTTTAATAACTGAAAATATTCACTTTTTAAAAACTATTTAAGCTCCGCAATCGTAACGCCGTTCTCACCCTCACCGAAAACACCCAGACGGAAAGTGCGCACGCTTTTATTCAGCCTCAGCTCCTGTTGCACCGCTTTTCTTAAAACACCCGTTCCTTTCCCGTGAATTATCCTTATTTCGGAAATACCGCTCAACACAGCATTATCAATAAACCTTTCAAGCTCAAGCAGCGCTTCGTCGCTTGCCATACCTCTCAGATCCACTTCAACTGCCGCCGTGCGCTCTGCTCTTGACTTAACGCCTGTAACATTGCGCTTTATCGGCTTTTTGTTTTTCTCACCTTTCTTTTCGCAAAGCCTTATGTTTTCAATATCTGTTTTAAGACTAACCGCACCTGCCAGCACCTGTACCTTGCCGTTTTTATCAGGCAGTGAAACCACGGTTGCCTGACGGTTGATATCGGCAAGAAGTACACTGTCACCCACCCTAAGGCTGCGTGGCAAAGTATAATCTTCACGTTCGTTGTCTGCGCTGTCGGTGCTGCCCTCAAGCTTTTCAATTGCCTTTTTGGCGGCGGTACGCGCTCTTTGCACTGTGTCACGGGAGTTAGCTGAGTCCATTTTCTTTTTCATATCCTCAAGCTGATTTAAAAGTGCGTTGGACTCTGCTCTCGCCGAATCAACTATATCACGTATCTGCTCTCTGGTTTTTTTAAGCATTTGCTCTCGTTCATCTCTGAGCTTTGCTTTAAGCTCAGCCGATTCGTGTCTGCTTTTTTCAAGCTGTGAACGGATTTTTATGACTTCCTCACGCTCTTTTTCCGCAGTTTGACGTGCGTCCTCAAGAGTTGATACAACACTTTCAAATCGCTTGTTTTCCTCTGAAACAAGACTGTTTGCGTTGGTTATTATATCCTCCGGAAGTCCCAGCCTGCGCGATACAGCAAATGCATTTGACCTGCCGGGCACGCCGATAAGCAAACGATATGTCGGGCGCAGTGTTTTAACATCAAATTCGCAACAGGCGTTTTCAACACCTGCCGTGTCTATCGCAAAGGATTTAAGCTCTGCATAGTGCGTTGTTGTAACTACCTTTGCGCCGAACTCTCTAAGCTTTGTGATAATTGCAACCGCAAGCGCCGCTCCTTCAACCGGATCGGTGCCGGCTCCAAGCTCATCAAGCAGCACAAGGCTGTCGTTGTCGGCAAGCTTAAGTATTTCAACGATATTTTTCATATGTGAAGAAAAAGTTGAAAGCGATTGCTCAATGCTTTGCTCATCGCCGATATCAGCAAAAATGCTGCCGAATACCGCAGTGGTGCTGCCGTCATCAACAGGCAGCATAAGTCCGCACATTGCCATTAAGCACAGCAGTCCGACAGTCTTAAGAGAAACGGTTTTACCGCCGGTGTTAGGGCCGGTTACAATTAGTGTATCAAAATCATTGCCTACGCTTACAGATATCGGCACCGCCTTTTTGCCGAGCAACGGATGCCTTGCGTTTTTAAAGTCGCATATTCCGCCGTCGTTAACATCGGGCACAACGGCATTTATTGCAAACGCATATTTAGCCTTTGCGAATACAACATCAAGAGCAACAACCGCTTTGTAAGATTCCGTAATGCCGTCTGCAAAATCGGCAGCCTCGGCAGAAAGCTCCGCAAGCAGCCTCTCGACCTCGTCGGCTTCCTTTTTTCGTAAAACACGAAGCTCATTGTTAACTTCAACGATCGGCATCGGCTCTATAAACAATGTAGCGCCGGAGGACGAGGCATCGTGCACAAGACCCGGTATTTCAGCGCGGTATTCCGCCTTAACAGGCACAACAAAACGTCCGTCGCGCTGAGTTACAATTGCGTCCTGCAAAAATTTCTGATAGCTTTGCGAACGGATTATATGCTCCAGCTTTTCTCGGATAGAGCCGCCTGCCGCACGAATCTTGCGTCGCAGTTCAAAAAGCGTTTGCGAAGCATTATCGTTAAAATCCTCGTCGGAACGAATTGCGGAAAAAAGCTTTTCCTCGAAATATTTGTTTGGCGAAAGCGCAAAAAAACAATCGTCGAGAGAGGTTGAAACATTGCTGCAAAAGTGGTCTCGCCACTCTTTAACCGTTCTTATAACCCTCAGCAGCGACGCTATCTCAAGAAGCTGTGTGAAATTGAGTACCGCTCCCGCGCGACTTCTTGAAAGTGAGTTATTACAGTTAACCGCACCTCCGAATGACGGCGCGCCGAAACGCGCAGTAAGCATATAAGCGTCGGAAGTATTTTGCAGCCGACACTCTGTTTCGTTTTTTGTAAAGCAAGGCTTTTGAGCAAGACATTCCGTAACGCCGTCGGGAGTTGATGCGTGACGTGAAAGCTCTGTCAAAATCTTATCAAGCTCAAGCACCTTTATTTGTTTTGAAAGAAGTTTATCGTCCATTTCTATATCCTTACAGAGTTAAAGTATTTAAGAGTTTTAAAATTTTTCTCAACACGTGCCAATACGTATTTTTCAGTAATATCAGAGACGGCGCGCATTGTTTCATCGGTTGCCGAAAAGCTGAAGATTCGCGAAAACTCCGATAGAGCAATGTGTCTGAGCGCCGCGAGACAAGCAGGTGTAAGCCTTAATATGCCCGGCTTTTTCGGAACACAGCTACCGCAGTAAAGCAGGGCGTCGACAGGGTCGAAATACATAACCTTATCTTCATATTTTCCGCACTCTGTGCAAGCCACAAGATTCGGCAAAAAGCCAAGCTCACACATAAGACGTAATTCAAAAACCGATTTTATTGCGTAAACCGATTTTTGCGTTTCGCAAAGACAGTAAAGGCTGTTAAGACAGAGCCGCAGCACATCGGAAACATCAGCGGTCTCCGGTGTAACGGACGCAAGCAGTTCACAAAAATACTGCGCCAAAGCCAGCCGCTCAATGTCTTGACGCAGTCCGAAAAACACCTCTTTTTCGTCGGCGGAATCAATTATGTAAAGTCCGCTTTTTCCCTCGTGCAGCACAAAATCGGCATAGCAAAACAAAGCTGTGCCCGCAAACTTTTTGCTTTTAACATTTTGTGCCGCTTTCGCGTATGCACGGGTAATTCCGCCGCTGTGCAGCAGAGTAACAAGGCGGTCGCTTTCACGGTAGTTTTTTTGTGCTATCACCAGTCCCGTTATTTTTCTGTTCACTGTTTTGCGACACCTCGTTTCTCAGACCGGCATATGCTAAATAATCGCAAACCGAACCGCTTAATAAAAATGCTTCCCACAGTTCATTTTTCATAATACAGTCGCCTCCGCAAAGCAAAATTATAATTGCTTTCGATTTTATGTTTTGCAATGCGGAGGCGAGTTATTTAAGGTAAAAAATAACTGTCTGTATTAGTGCATAATTCAATCTCCTTCAAGCCCAAAACTGCGGATAAGCGCTGCGCTGTTCCGCCAATTTTCTTTAACCTTTACCCAAAGCTTAAGCGAACAGCTGCATCCGAAAAATTTTTCAATATCGTATCTTGCCTGCTCGCCGACCTTTTTAAGCATCGAGCCGCCTTTCCCGATTATAACACCCTTATGGCTTTCGCGCTCGCAATAAATCACCGCGTGCACCTCAACTATCGGCTCACCGTTTTTCTTGTCACGTTCAAAAAAGCGCTCAATTCCCACCGCTATTCCGTGCGGAATTTCCTTATCCAAATTTCTTAAAAGCTTTTCCCTTATCATTTCCGAAACCAAGGTTTGCTCCGGTTGGTCTGTAACATCATCATCTCCGAAAAAGTGCGGCGACGGATGTGAGAATTTCAAAGTCTCGTTTACAAGTATGTCCACTCCGTCTTTTTTAAGAGCGGAAACAGGTACAACCGCAGCAAAATCGCACTTAGCGGAATATGCCGCGATTATTTCAAGAAGCTTTTCCTTATCCTCAAGCAAATCAATTTTGTTGATTGCAAGAATTGCCGGAAGCCCGCGCTTTTTAATTCCCTCAATAAGCTCAAGCTCAGCCTGAGGAAGGTTGTCCGCGTCAAATTTAAACTTAGGAGAAGCGTCAACAACAAGCAAAACCGCGTCAACATCGGTCATTCCCGTTGTTACGGCTTTTACCATTTTTTCGCCGAGCACATTGTGGGGTTTATGAAAGCCGGGCGTATCGATAAAAACCAGCTGCTCATTTCCCTTTGTGCAAACGCCCATAATTCTGGTTCTTGTAGTCTGCGGTTTTTGCGAAACAGCCGCAATTTTTTGTCCGAGAATACTGTTTAATATCGATGATTTTCCAACATTAGCCCTGCCCACAATTGTAATGAACGCGGTTTTTTGCTCACTCATAAAACTTCCCCTAAATTTAAAAACTAATCAACAAAGCTTTCATCGCGCGAAACGCCGAGCTTTGAAAGCACGGCTTCCTCGTGCTCGCGCATACGCAGCGCCTCAAGTCCGCCGTTAACATGGTCATATCCCAAAAGGTGCAGCACTGAGTGCACCGTTAAAAAAGCCATCTCGCGGTTGAGTGTGTGACCGTATTCTTTCGCCTGAGCTACGGCATGCTCAACAGATATCACAACATCGCCGAGCATTTTTGCTCCCGTCTCGGGATCCTCGTCATATTCTCCGTTTTCGCCGAGAGGGAAAGACAAAACGTCGGTAGCGCTGTCTATATCGCGAAATTTCTTATTAAGAATATGTATTTCTTCATCACTCACAAACGTTATGTTAATTTCCGCCGAATCGTTAAAACCCTCGTTAAGCAGCACGGCAGCGCAGGCACGGCGCAAAAGCATACGGGTGCCTGCCGGCAATTTAACATTTTTCTGATTGTCGTTGAAAACTACTTTAAGCTTACCCATTTCTCTTCTTCCTCACTTCCGAATATTTTTCATATGCACGGATGATATCCTGCACAAGCTTGTGCCGCACAACATCCTTATCGCTGAATTTAACAATGGATATACCGT
>USAR01000099.1 GCA_900552605.1 uncultured Oscillospiraceae bacterium
GGCTGCCGTTTCCGTTTGTGTCGGGGGTATAAACAGCATCTTTATCAGGATGATATTGGTCGCCTACAAGCGCATAATCGTCAACCGCATTTGAAACAAATGTAATATAATCACCGTTTCTTGTGTAGTCAACTTCTCTTGCCGTGCCGTTATCATCAATCGCCATAAGCTTGTAGTTAGAGAAGTACCCCTTTATAACCTCGGGAATCTGTAACTGAGTTTTAACCTGCCCGTCGAAAGCATAGTCCATATCAGACTGTGTAAGCGACATATGGTAGGTTACGGCGATGTTGTTGGCATTTTCTGTCTCCGCAACCGCATTGTAAATAGTCGCGTCAATAGTGCCTGTTGCAACATCAACGGAAAGAACGGAATCAATAGGCAAACGCAGAGCGCCGCGAGGTTTGATCGAGAAGTTCTTATCCTCTGTTACAATTGCCGCCGAGCTGTAGTTTTTATCAAGCTCTGTTGTAGGCGGATACTGAGGCTCTTCATCTCCGTAATCCTCAAGCTTGCCTATATTCGACCAATAAGGATCTGTGCTGCTTGTCATACAAAGCATTGAGTAACAAAATGTTCTGTCAGCATCAACAACATCAGTCATAATTGAATATCCGTCAAGGTTGTCTGTCTCATTAGGCTGTATATACCACTTATTTCCGGCATAGCCTATCATCGCAGTACCGTCTGCCATTCCGTCACGATGCTTAAACATAATTTGGATATCTCTACCCTCAAACTGGCGAACTTCCTTGCCTGTCATATCGTAGAACTTGAAGGTGTATTTCTTATCGCCTACAACTTTGAGGTAAGGTGTTTTATTAAGCGAATTCTTCTGCCAGTTCGTAACCTTTGAAACGGTCACAGAGGAAGAAACAACATTTGTGTAAATATCATTATCACCGTTACGAACTATTCCCCATTTAATACCAAGTTTAGCATCTTCAAAGTCAACCACATTCGGCTGATTAGCGTTCATACCATGTACTGCTGTTCCGTTCACGGTAACTTCACCAACAGCATATACAGGTCTGGAGAACACACCGTTTGAATCGCCGCCGGAAACAAAGCTTATGCGAACATATCTTCCAAGACGCGGAAGAAATGATTTTCTGATTTCAGAATTTGTGGGAAGTCCGTTAAATGTGTATGTCGGCTTTGTGTTAACATCTTCGACAATATCCAAATTATCGCCTATATAAACGTTTGTTTTGGTAGGCATATACGGCCAGCCTCTCTTTGCAAATGAAACGGAGAAGCCGTTGATTGTCTTAAGGTCGGTCAAATCAACTAATATGTTAACAGTGCTGTTGCCATTCTTGTCGCCTGCCTCAATACCTATAGGATTGCCCGTAACACCGTCGTGTATTTTCATAACATTTCTTTTTTCAATGTTAAGATAATCGATTTTTCCGGTTTTAAGATTCTGCTCGTAAAATACATAGTTGCTGTCAGCAATATTCTTTGAAAGATTCTTGTTGCGAAGAGCGTTTCTGCGGAAACCGGTAATATCTATCTCACTGAGTGTTATCTCGCTTCCGCTGCCGATTATTTCAAAACGAACGTAACGCATATTCTTGTTAGGCGTAAACGTTCTGCCGGTTTTTGCAGCCGAACCGCCGCCCTTGTAAGTATATACAAGCGATTTAGACTGCCAAACATCGGCAAGTGATGATGCAGCATAAACCTTGTAGCTCTTAATGGTGGAAAGAGCTGCGCCGTTTGTTAAATATATAGCCGAGATATCGGTATCCTGGCAAAGGTTATACAGCATATGAAGTGTTTTCTTGCCGGTATTTACGGTTACCTTTGTTGATGTATTGCCGTCTGTAAGATTGCTTATCTCCTTTGCTGTGAGATTGCTTTCGTCAACATCTTTAAGCGAGCCGTCACTCTGCTCTAAATATGCATTTACGGGCATACTCGAAGCGAGGTTTGCCGGCGAATTATCCAAAGGTGCTTCCGTGCCGTATATAGCAAATTCGCGAATACGAGCATAATTTGATGATACTTCCGAATAGTTTGCACAGAGATATCTGAGGCCGACATAGCAGCCGATTACCGGCTTTGGAAACTTAACCGAAGCACCGCAGCAAAGCTCATCCGGATTTTCCTCATCAATTGCATTATATTCAAATGCAATGCTCTCATCGTCAAACAGCAGGTCATAGTCATCGCTGATGTATATACGGTACCAACCCGTATAGAAAGTCTGCAAGCCGTTTTTTAACCCCATAAATATTGCCTGTGTGAAATTGTAGTTATGACCTGCTCCGCTCAAATCCCAAATAAGATCGAGATTCTGAGAACCGTCGCGTGCGGTCAGCGTCTCCGTACGGAAGTCATAGCTTGTTTCCGGGTCGCCGTCTGTTCCGAGTCCTGCCTTATCGGCTGTGCACACACTTTGGCTAAGCTTTATTCCGTTGCTGTAAATCTCTGAAGGAGCTTTGTTAAGAATTAAACTCTTACCGGGTTTTGTGAAGAAAGACTTGTCGACACTGGTTTTGATAGGTTCAAATTTTTGAGCATAAACATAATTCGGATCTGTGTATGAGCCATAAACTGCAAACTCACGCAAACGCATATAAATATAGTTCGTTTTTGCGTTAGTTGCATCAACCTTTGTTGTGGGGTCAATGTTAATACCTGCTACCGGGTTAAGAATTCTGATGCCTACAAATCTTCCCTTATACTCTTTGCCGAGTTTTGCAAAGTTTTCCGCAGTTCTTGTGCTGGAAGCGGTGTTTTTCACTTCACTCACAATGTTATCCTCGTCAAACAGTTTCGATTTGGTATTGCTGATATAAAGCTTGTAATGACCCGTTCTCAGACTTTGTTTTTTTGCGTGAATCAGCGTATATGCATCCATCTTTATCTCGCTGCCGAGATCAAAGACAATATCCTCATAGCGCGTACCCAAGCCGTTACTCGTGTAATCCAAAACTTCGTTTCGGTATGCGTCGTAATCAGCAAAGCGGCAACCTGAAGAACGGGTTTCGCTGCTTGTATCGCCGTCTGTAAGACACTCCGAAGTACCAAAGGCAACAACCTTGCTTTCAGTTCCGTCGAACCAAGAGGTCGTATAGCTCTTGTTGAGTATCATATTGTTGCCCCAATTTGACGGAAGTTTTTCAATGTCGTCGAACAGTACAGCAGAATCTTCAACATTGCCCTGTTTGCCGTAAATTGCAATTTCACGCAAGCGAACGTAGATGTTGTTAGTTTCTTCCGTAACTATACTTGCTGCGTCAACGCCCTTTTCGAATGTCGGGTCATAAATTCTTATGCCGACATAGCGCGCTTTTACAGCGTTACCGCCGTTAATCATATTGAGATTGAAAATCTGGCGCTGATAGCTATCTTTATTTACGTAATCTTTGAACGGTGTTCCGCTAAACATTTGCGCTTTGTCATCACCTATAAAAAGAGCATAGTGATACGTATTTGACCAGCGGGAACCGGAGTTTATTACAGCAATATCCGTTATGTCAGACTTAGCACCGAAATCAAACAGAATATCGGCATAAATTGAGCCGTCATCGATTCCTTTACCAATGTAGAGCGGATTGCCGTTGTTGTAATAAGCCATCTTGTTGCCGGAAAAACGCACCTCATTACCGGTTGTTGCAATACCGTCAGTAAGGTTAGAGGATCCGACGACTATTGCCGAGCTATAGGTCGTGCCATCATAAAAATCAGCAGCATATCCCATATTCAAGGCAATATTATCACCTAGGTTATCCGGCAATGCGCCGACGTTATCCTCTGTAACAGCCTCAACCAAGCCATCGCCGTATACCGTAATCTCGTTGATTCTCGGATACACGTAATTCTGGCCGTCGCCTTCGCTGTAAGCAACTGCATTTCCAATTCCTTTTCCGTGTGTCGGATCAAGAATTCTTATACCAAAGTATTGGCCCTCCGGCGCAGTTTCGCCGTCAAGCAGCTTGAATGTGTTGCGTCGGTTGCCGTCTGTATTTGTATAGTCTATAACACGACTTGCCGACTTAAAAAGGTCTTCTTCCTTTTGTGAAATGTATACACTGTAGTGCTGTGTTGCAAGTTCAGCTCTTGAATGGAAAAGCTCAAAGCCTGTTATGGTTTTCTTACCGCCGAGTGACATTGTAATGTCGAGGTAATACTTGCCCTCTGTAATATCTTTTCCTATGTATTTTGATGTTTTTGCGGCGGCATCATACTCTGCAAAAACAGCTGAAGGAACTCGCCAATCAGCTTTGTAATCGCCGTCTGTAAGCCTATCAGGACCACTGACAGGCGGATTGTTTGTTACAGAGTTTCCATAATCGGAATAGTAAGTAATTTTTGCGGGCTTTGAATTTTTTACAAGATTTGAAACGCCCAGCGTTGTATCGGTTTCGAGTGTATCATCGGCTGTTGCACTGAAGATGGAACCTCTTTCAGAACCGAAAACAGCTATTTCGTCAACTCTAACGTACGACTGCTCTAACTTTCCGTCGGGGAAATAATTCACATTATTATAATCACTTGTCGGATCATAAAAACGTACACCGACGTAACGCGCCGAAACCGAATTAAAGCTTAAAACCTGTCGGCGGGTCTTTTGCTTGTTGAAATACTCCGCTACATAACTTGTGTCACTCCAAAGAGTATCCTTTGAGTCGGAAGCATAAACAATGTAGTGATAGTTTCTTAAAGCATCTATATTATGGTTGACTATTGCAAACGCATTCACATCACAGACTTCACCAAGGTCAAATGAAAGAGCTGCCGAATATATCTCCTTCATAGATGTGTAATTATTACCGCTCTTTGTGAAAAAGCGCAGGCTTTTTAACATTGCTCCGTCACTATTGCTTACTACACCGTTGGTGATATTATCGAAACTCTCATCAGAAGAAGGTGTTGTCAAAATATCGTCCGAGCCTCTGTTAATATAATATTCGGGAGTTGTGCCCTCGGTTAAGTTTTCAATACCCGAATCGGCATCAAAAGTGGGTAGGGCTGCCTCGTTATCATCAGCAAATGTACCGCGCACAACATAGTCGTCGGCAGTCTTTTTTGCAATTACCGCAATGCCGCGCAGGCGCAGGTAGTTGTTGATCGTTGTGTTTTTAAGGACATTGGTTACATCATTATCCTCGTGACAGCAAGTAACGTCAGTTACCTTAAAGCCAATGTACTGAGCCGTTAAGCTCTTGCCGTTGTTGACGCTGAAGGTTTGCTTTCTTGCCTTATCGGAGTTTTGAAAATCGCATAGCAGATTCTCGTTCTCAAAAAGGTTATCCTTTGAATCGGACGCATAAACCTTGTATTTATTTGTACGAAGACAGGCTTGCCCCGCGTTAAAAAACTGAATGTTTTTAATATCGGTTGCCTTGCCGAGGTCATATGCAAGCTCAACATAAGCCTTTGTGCCGTCGGTATAATACTCGCCGGTTGTGTCGTTGAGTTTCTTTGCAAATAGGTAATCTTCCCCTGACATACGGCACTCAGTTTCGTAAACCTCATCGGTTATATTATCTAACCAATAGCTGCACGCCTTTGTTGCGTCCGGTGTAACGTAGTTAAAAAGATAAGGTTTTTTTTCTTTTAAAACATTCTTCTCGGTTGAATTATAGTCCACCGTTTGTGCGTCACTGTTAGAAACAGTTACAAGGTCGGTTTTATCACCGCTGCCGGCAAACGCCGGAACAGTGCACATAACCGTGGAAAAGACGAAGACTGCCGAAAAGATTGCGGTGAATATTCTGCGTAAAGATTTTTTTCTCATTATTGTGCTCTCCTTCCTTTCCTTAAATTACTGAATGTGGATTATAACTGCGTCAAAAATCTTTTTAGGATTGGATTTAAGCGACGCACGAATTGCTATTTTA
>USAR01000100.1 GCA_900552605.1 uncultured Oscillospiraceae bacterium
GGGTTATGGAAGGACCTACTCATCACTATGCGCTCGGCATCGGTCACCATGCCGACACCATTAAAAAGATTGCCGACATTCTCGGCATTGAAGCGGTTATTGTAAGATAAAGCTTGCATGAAAGAACAATAAAAAAAGCCTTAAGCAAACCGATAAGGTTTGCTTAAGGCTTAATTTTTCTTTGAAACAATCAGTCTGATACGTAAGGCAACAGAGCAACAAAGCGAGCACGCTTAATTGCAACTGTAAGCTCGCGCTGGTGAGCGGCACAAGTACCTGTAACGCGGCGTGGAAGAATCTTTGCGCGCTCGGAAATAAACTTGCGCAGACGAGCTACATCCTTATAATCAATAGTCTCAACACGATCAACGCAAAAATGGCAAACTTTTTTTCTGCCCTTGCGACGTGCGGGTCTATCCATCTTTTCCATAGCTTAAAAGCCTCCTATTCTCACAAAATGCCGTTTAAAAATTCAAGCGGCTGAATCAGAACGGCAGCTCATCGTCACCCGGCAGTGATGAAAAATCATCGGCTGCGGTATTTGAAAACGACGGTGCGGGAGCCGCTTGCTCCTGTCTTGGGGGAGCTGCTGAAGCGTCGCGCTTTTCGGCAAAGTGAACGCGGTTTGCAACAACCTCGAAAGCGGTTCTGTTATTGCCGTCTTTATCGGTGTATTTACGCGTTTGAATGGAGCCTTCCACGGCAACGAGCTGACCCTTTTTAAACCACTTTGAAACAAACTCGGCATTGCTTCTCCAAGCAACAATATTTATAAAATCGGTTTGTCTTTCCTCACCGCTTCTGTATGGTCTTTCAACAGCCAAAGAAAAGCTGGTAACAGGAAGATTTGAGTTTGTATAGCGCAGTTCGGGATCGGCTGTAAGCCTGCCCATTAAAATTGCAGAGTTAAGCATTTACGACACTCCTTGATCTTTTGAAAATTACTTCTTTACTATCATTGTTCTTAAAATGCCGTCTGTGATCTTAGCCACACGATACATCTCTTCGGGGAAGCTTTCAGCTGCCTCAAAACTGTAAAGAACATAGTAAGCTTCTGTCTGATAGTCGATTTCATAAGCCAAGCGTCGCTTGCCCCATGCGTCAACATTCTCGACAGTGCCGTTAGCCTCGATAAGCTGCCGGAATTTCTCCTGCAAAGCTGTTGCGGCTTCTTCGCCGTTTTTAAGTGAGAACACCATTACGGCCTCGTATTTGGTAGTCATTCTGTTGCACCTCCTTATGGTCTAATGGCTGCAAAATGCAGCAAGGACGTTAATTATCGTATTTTAACGCACCAAACATTATAACAGACTTTCCTTTTTAAGTCAAGGTCTAATTTCATCTTATTTACGCCGCTCAAAACAGCGCGGCATTATTGGTTTGTATTTGCGGAGGTTGTGCTTGCAGTGCTTGAATTGTTTTGGTGATAAGTGCTTTGCGTGTCGCCCGACTCAGTTCCGCTTTCAGTGCTTGAAACAGTGCTCGAAGCAACACTCGGTGCGGAGCTTACCGGACGGGCCCCCTTACTTATATAGATCGTAACGGTAGTGCTTACCGTCGTGCCTGCGCCAGGCGTTGTGCGAATTACCCTGCCGGAAGCAATAGTGCTGTCGTATTGCTCTATTATCGTGTATGCAATTCCGCGCTTTGAAAGCAGGTTAACAGCGTCACTCTTAAGCCTGCCGCGAAGATCCGGCATTGCAGGCGGCTCGCCCTTGCTGATAGTAAGAGTCACCGTTTCCGTGTTCTTGATTTTAGTGCCTCTCGGAACGGATTGTTGTATTACAACACCCTGTTCGTAAACCTCGGAATAAGTTTCTTCAATAACAAACTGATATGCACTGTATGCGTTGCTGCCCTTTATCTCTGTGTAATAGTTCTTGCCAACAAAGCTGTCAACAGTTATATTCTCAATTTCCTTGTAATATGAAAGCTCAACTTTGGATTCCGGTGAAACCTTTGTGCCGCCCTCGGGAGACATTGCAAAAACCGTGCCGCTGTCTTCTCCGAGCCTTGTAACCGCAACCTCGGTTATATTTTCGGGCAAGAATCCCATTTCAAGCAGCTTCATTCTGGCTTCTGTATAGGTGGTTTTTTCTCCGACAAAATCGGGCAGCGAGACCTGCTCGGGACCGAGACTTACATAAACCGCAATCTTTTCGCCTGCCTGGATCTCCACGCCGACCTTTCTCTTTTGTTTATATACCTCGCCTCGCTTATAATCGTTTTGATACGACTTCCCTACGACCTCGGTTTCAATATCCTCAAAGCCCTGCTTTTCGTAATACTCCTCAATCTCGGCGCAGGTCATTCCTTTGAAGTCTATGATTTTTGCTACCTCGTTTTCCGCATTTATAACGTACTCGCTGCTTGTAGGCACTGCAATGGAATCACCGTTACCCGTCACCGCGCCGAAAATTGCTTTCCAATTCTTACCGATCACAAGCGCTATTATAAGCAGCAGAACGGTTGCGGAAATTGCTGCAATGAGAACGCCGTACTGTTTAAAGAAGGTGTTACCCTCCCCGTCTGCCTTTTCGCCCGATTTAGCCACAGCAACCTCAGGCTCTGCTATAAGACCCTCACGGAACTTCTCAATGGTTTTTGTTCTGTTTTCCGGCATAACCTGAAGAGCACCGGCGAGTGCCGACAGCACATTTTTAGGTATGCTTTCAACAAGCTTTGAGGGGATCGTCATATTATCGCTCGAAACACGCTCAGTTGCCTCCGGCGGCGGATTTCCCACAAGTGTGCGGAAAAGCGTTGCGGCAACACCGTAAACATCTGTCCAAGGCCCCGATTTTGCGTCAAAGCCGTATTGCTCTATTGCGGCAAATCCCGGGAAAAGGCGTGCCGAAATATCACTCCTTGCGGTTCTTGCGGCAGCAATGCAAAAGCCGGTTATTCTGACTTTTCCGTCGCGACCTACAAGCAGCGTTTCCGGACTTATTCCGCGATGAATAATATTTGCTTCGTGCAGTCTTGTAAGCACGGGCAGCAGCGGCAAAAACAGTGCTCTTGCCTGTTCCCATGTAAGCTGTCCGCCGTTTCTGAGCAAAAATTCGCGCAGTGTTATGCCGGCAACGCTGTCGGTTACATAATAAGCAGTACCGCCGGCTTCGAAAACATCGATAACATCGAGCAAATGCGGATTGCCGTTAAGCGCCGAGAGCGACTTTGCAAGATCCAAAAAACATATAAGCGATTCATTAAAGCTGAATGAGAATTCTTTTTTAACAGCAACCGTGCCATCCTCTGAACGAGAGCAGATGTCGTTCGGAAAAAACTCTCTTATCCTTACGGTTTTTCCGCTTTCGGCATCTTTTCCGATGTAGGTTATACCCTCTCCGCCCGAATCCAGCACTCTGCCGATGATGTATTTGTCTCCGAGCAGTGTGCGCACGGGAAGACCGTTTCCGTTGTCCGCCGATGAGTTGTCATACCCGCAAACAGGGCAAATCTGCTCTTCGCCGATCTCGCTCATACAGCCCATACAAAGACCCTTTGAAGACTCCATTGTAACACCGTTCCTTTCAAAAAGGTTTGATTTAAAACTTGCCGTGCCTTGCGGCGACGTGCTTTCAAAACGCGCGAATGCGCTTAATCCGAAACCTAAAAAGCATCTCGTTAATAATTATACCATATTTGTCAAGACCGCTGTTTATCAAGTGTTAGTCCGTAGCTGTCAATAAACTCTTCCATAAACAGCTTAACCTCCGGTATATCCAATCCGTCGATTGCTTTTTTTATTGACTCTTTTGCGTCAAGAAATTCACCGTTGCCCATTTTTTCCTCTTCAATGCATTTTATATATGCCGAAATTTTATCTGCTGCGTGCACTATTTCGGATATCTCTCCGCTTTCTTCGTAATATTTTTTATAGTCGTCCTTTAAATCTTTCGGCAAATAGCAAAGAAGTTTTTTTGCCGCTTGCTCCTCAATGCTTTTATAGGCTGTTTTCAGCTCATCATTATCATATTTAACGGGGGTTGGCATATCGCCTGTTAAAATTTCGGTTGTATCGTGGAACATAGCCTGCACGGCAGCTTGCTCGGCATCAAGGTTTTTGCCGAGTCTGCGATTGCCGAGAGTACACAGTGCATGAGCAATGAACGCCGTTTCCAAAGAATGTTCGGAAAGGTTTTCCTCGCGAGTGTTGCGCATAAGTCCCCAGCGGTTTATATACTTCATTCTTGAAAGAATTGCAAAATAATGGCTTGCCATTTTAAAATTCCTTTCGGCTTCTTAGTTATCTATTGAATATTATAACAAAAAATGGTATAATATCAATAATTATTTTTTGAGGGAGAAAAGCTATGCTTACCTTGGACAAGATGAAAAAAGGCAAACCGCTTTACAAACAAACATTTTTCACCGCTTTTTGCATAGCGGCGGCGTTTTTCATTCCGTATATCCTTATGGGCAACGGGTATTTCTTGTTTTACGGCGATTTCAACGTTCAGCAGGTGCCGTTTTATCAGCTTTGTCACCGTGCCGTGCGTGAGGGTAACTTCGGCTGGAATTGGTACACCGACCTCGGCGCAAACTTTATAGGGTCATACAGCTTTTATCTTTTGGGCAGTCCTTTTTTCTGGCTTACCGTTCCTTTTCCCAACAGCTTTGTGCCGTACCTCATGGGACCGCTGTTAATTTTAAAATTTGCGCTTGCTGCTCTCACAGCTTACTGCTATATAAGCCGCTTTGTAAAGCACAATGAAAGCGCAATGCTCGGCGGACTTTTGTATGCTTTTTGCGGCTTTTCGGTTTACAACATCTTTTTTAACCATTTTCACGAAGCCATAATAGTTTTTCCGCTTTTACTTCTTGCAATGGAAAAGCATATTGCAGACGGCAAACGCGGCTATTTTGCAGCCGCTGTTTTCCTTGCCGCCGTTACAAACTACTTCTTCTTTTTCGGGATGGTGGTTTTCTGTGTTATATATTGGCTTTTAAGAATAATTACAAGAAGCGTTAAGCAATCGCTTCGCTCGTTTCTCGCAATGCTTACTGAAGCGGTTTTGGGCGTTGCCTGCTCGGCATTCATACTTTTGCCAACAGTGCTTTGCGTTATGCAAAATTCACGTGTCTCAAGCTTTAATTGGGGCTACGACTCGTGGCTATACGGCAGGGTGCAGATTTATGCCAACATTTTAGAGGTGCTTTTCTTCCCTCCCGATATTCCCGCGCGTCCCGTGTTTTTCCCCGGCGCAGATGTAAAGTGGTCATCGCTCGGCGCATGGTTGCCGCTTATGGGAATTGTGGGCGGTGTGGCATACGGCAAAACACACAAAAAAAGCTGGATTACAAAGCTGCTTTCAATATCGCTTTTTATGTCGCTCGTGCCTGTTCTCAATGCCGCTTTTTATATGTTTAACAGTGCCTATTACGCACGCTGGTTCTTTATGCCGCTGCTGATTCTTTGCCTTAGTTCGGTTATGGCAATTGAGGACGACCGTGTGGACTTTAAACCCGCTTTCAAGTGGGTGTTTGCAGTAACCGCCGTTATAACTCTTATTGTGGGTCTTTGGCCGGACGGTCAAAACGACGACGGCAGCATTACACGCTTCGGGATATACACCTTCGAAGCCGACAGCTTTACCTATATCGGCAGATATTGGGCAACCTGTTTAATTGCTCTCGGCTCGCTTGTAACGCTTGGAGTGCTGCTTAAAAAATACCGCAAATATCACAAGATGTTTTTGCGTTCGGCAATATCAGCGGTTGCGGTTATCTCGGTTATATACTCCGCTTTCTTCATAGGCTGCGGCAAATGTCATTCATACGATATTAAAAACGAGGT
>USAR01000101.1 GCA_900552605.1 uncultured Oscillospiraceae bacterium
ATTTTAACTCCGCAGTGCGGAAAATCCGCACTCAAAAAACAGGTTCGGATTTATTCTCGATTGCCTAGTCAGGGAATACCGTAAAAGCTTTTTTGAAAGACAGGGTGAAGTTTATGTCCACACAAAAAAATGTTTTCGCACTTATTCTTGCAGGCGGTAAGGGCACAAGAATGGGTAACGCTGAAAAGCCGAAGCAGTTTATTGAAATTCATTCAAAGCCGATTATAATTTACACGGTTGAGAAGTTTATGCTGTATAACGATTTTCAGAAGATAATCGTTTTAGCACCGAAGCAATGGCTTAAAACCACGGAAGGGATTATTGAAAAATATTTCCCGAACAACGATAAAATAACCGTTGCCTGCGGCGGCGCGTCAAGAAACGAAACAATGATGAACGGTATTAAATACATCGAGGATAACTTTACCGTTGACGAGGATACCGTTATTGTTACCCACGACGCCGTAAGACCCTTTGTTACCCATAGAATTATTAAGGAAAACATTGAGTTTGCAAAGCAGTATGACGCTTGCGATACCGTTGTTCCCGCAACCGATACGCTTGTAAGAAGCGACGACGGCGAGCTTATAAGCGATATTCCCGACCGCTCTAAAATGTATCAGGGTCAAACCCCGCAGTCTTTCAAAGCATTAAAACTTAAAAACCATTATTTAAGCCTTACCGAGCAGGAAAAGGAAATACTTACCGACTCCTGCAAGATTATGCTTTTAAAGGGCGAAAAGGTTCACCTGGTGCAGGGCGAGGTTTTTAATATTAAGATAACATATCCGTTTGACATTAAAATGGCAAACGCCATTTTGGAGGATTAGTTGTGCTCAACACAATATACAGATTAAGGTCGCCGCGCAATTTTGAAATTGCCGTTAAGGACGAGCAGCCTGAAAACCACGTCGTTGTACGTCCCATATCGCTTTCAATTTGCCATGCCGACCAGAGGTATTATCAAGGCAAACGCGCAAAGGCGGTTTTGGATAAAAAGCTTCCGATGGCTCTTATTCACGAAGGAATCGGAGAAATCGTTGCCGATTACACAGGCACATTCAGCGTTGGCGAGCGTGTGGTTATGGTTCCCAATATGCCTGCCGAAAAGGACGATGTTATTGCCGAAAACTATGCTTTCACAAGCCGTTTCAGAGGCAGCACCGCCGACGGCTTTATGCAGGAATACATTGTAACCGACCCCGACCGCTTGGTGACGCTGCCCGAAAATATCGATTTAGAGGTCGCCACGTTTTTGGAAATGGTTACGGTGAGCTATCACGCAATTTCCCGCTTTAAAAAAATAGCGCACAGCAGGAGAAACATTATCGGCGTGTGGGGCGACGGCAACCTTGGGTTTATGACCTCGCTTTTAATTAAGCATATGTTGCCCGAAAGCAGGCTTTACGTTTTCGGAATAGACCAAAACAAGCTTGCGGATTTCACATTCAGCGACGAATGTTTTATTGTTAACGACCTGCCGAAGGATCTCAGAATAGACCACGCATTCGAGTGCGTCGGCTCGGCAGCCTCGGCTTCCGCTATCGACCAGATCATCGATTGCATCAACCCGGAGGGCACAATATCGCTGCTCGGTGTAAGCGAAGAAAGCGTACCCATTAACACAAGAATGGTGCTTGAAAAGGGATTGCGCCTTTTCGGCAGCAGCCGCAGCGGGAGAGAGGATTATCTCGGCACTGTGAAGCTGCTAAACGACAATCCCGATATAGTGCAGTATCTGCGTACCCTTGTCGGTTGCGTTAAAACAGTGCGCTGTCTTGCAGACGCTGTTGAGGCTTTTGAAACCGATATAAGCAAAAGTATGGGAAAAACAATTATGAAGTGGGAAATTTAAGGTTTATTGGTGGAAAAAACTATGCATTATCTATTAAGCTTAATTGTTATTGCCTATAATTCCTCGGAATATATCGAGGACTGTTTAAACTCGGTATTCGGCCAAACGTATAAGGATTTTGAAACCGTTATTATAAACAATGCTTCAACCGATGATACCGAAGAAAAAATACAAGCGCTGATATGCGATAAACCGAATGTGCGGTACATTAAAAATTCCGAAAATGCGGGTGGTGCCACTGCCGGCAATTTGGGAATAAAAGAAGCTAAGGGCGACTATGTGTTTTTAATGGATTCCGACGATATTTTGCCTAAAGGCGCGCTTGAGGCACTCGGCAAAGCTGCCGAGAATACTAAAGGTGACATTGTCATCGGCAGGGCAAAGTGCATTTACGGCGATAAAATAGGGTATATGAAATTCAATGCCGACGATCTTACATGGGCGAAACCCGGCGAGTATTCATCGCTTAAGGAAAACCCCGATCTTGCCATTGCACCTTTTTATTGGGGCAGAATAATAAGGCGGCAGATGCTTATCGACAACGGTATTTTTATGAAGGACGGCAGGCTTAACGCCGACAGATATTTTACACTAAACGCACTGAAGCACAGCAAAAAGACAGTTGTTATTGACGAGCTTTGCTATCTTTGGCGCAGGTTTTTGGAAAACGGAGACCGCATTTCCGTTTCCAGAGGCAACACCGAGGAAGACGCTTTTCGCGACAGAATGTTGAGTATTCACGAGGCGGACAGCCTTTTTGAAGGCTTTTCAAACCGCAAAATGCGTAAGTTTGTAAAGCTGCAGGCCATAAACCGATTGCTGATATATGCCAAAGACGCGGTAAATAACATCGATTTCAGAGTGCTCTATGTAAAAAGTATGAAAGAGTATTTAAGCGATGTTTCAATGTCGGAAATTTACAAGTCGCCGTATTTCAGCGCACGCAGAAAAACGATGTGTCTGCTTTTGAAAAACGGCAGAACTGCGGATTTTTGCAATATTGCGGACCCTGAAAACAAGCTGAAAAACGAAAAAAACGGAAACTCTCTTGATATCATCGTTGATATGAATGACGTTCCTAAAGACGCAAAACGGCAAAACCGTATGCACATTGCGGCTTTTAGCGTAAGCAGCGCCGAAAACCACGGCGGAGCTATTAAGATAGACGCAGTATCAAAGGTTTGGCAGGGTTGCGACGGCAGGGTGCTTAACCTGCGTTTGATTAAAGAAAACGGAGAGGAAATCTGTAATCTCGGCTTTGCCGACAACAAAAAAGGCAGCGAGTATTCGCTTAAAACAGAGATAAAACTTGAGAACATAAAAGAGAATGGTAACTGCAGCATTGTTGCAGAGTACCTTGTCAACGGCATTTTTAATACAAGCGTTTTCAAAAAGGATAATGAGGTGTTTATTGTTAACGCTTAAGATACCAAGGCAGCGGTTAAGGTACCAAAAACCGCTGCTTAATTATAAAGAAATGGTGATTTTTTGAAAATACACAATGTTTTAATCTTTCCGGCAGGCAGCGAGATCGGCTTTGAAATTTACAATGCGCTAAAGTTCGCCAAGGATATCAAAATTTTCGGAGGAACAAGCACAAAGGACCACTCGCAATTTGTTTATAAAAGACTTATAAGCGGTATTCCTTTTTGCACAGCACCCGATTTTATTGAGAAGCTTAATAAGACAATTGAGGAAAATGATATCGAGTTTGTTTATCCGGCGCACGACAGTGTGGAGCTGTTTTTAACCGAGCATCTTGACGAGATAAAGGCGACAGTGGTTACATCTCCGCTTAAAACCGTGGATATCTGCCGCTCTAAAAAGAAAACATACGATTATTTTGCCGATTGCGATTTTATTCCGAAATATTACAGCGATATATCGGAGATCGAGCAGTATCCTGTTTTTGTTAAACCGCAGGTGGGGCAGGGCTCAAACGGAGCTGTGCGCTGCGACGACAGAAGGGCGCTTGAAATTCGACTGCTTGAGGGCGACGACGTTGTTATTTGCGAATACCTTTCGGGAACTGAATATACAATAGACTGCTTTACCGATAAAGACGGTAAGCTGAGGGTTGTTTCTCTTCGCGATCGTGCAAGAACAAAGGCGGGCATCAGCGTTAATTCGCACAGCATACCTGCCGATAAGGATATAATGAGAATTGCCGAGATCATTAACTCAAGGCTTGTCTTCTGCGGCGCGTGGTTTTTCCAGATGAAGCGCAACAGTCTCGGTGAATACAGGCTGCTTGAAATGTCGGCAAGGATCCCCGGCACAATGGGACTTTCAAGAAATATGGGCGTGAACTTTCCGCTGCTTACAATATATACTCTGCTTGGAATGGAAGTTGATATTTGCAGGCAAAACTATGCAATAGAGGTTGACAGGACATTTATAAACCGCTATGAAATCGGGCAGGATTACAGTGCGGTTTACGTTGACCTTGACGATACATTAGAGCTTGGCAACAAGGTCAATCAGTGGCTGCTGCTGTTCTTGTATCAGTGTGTAAACTCGGGGAAAAAGCTTTATTTGCTCACCCGTCACGCAAGAACCGTTGCAGAAACACTTAAGAGCCACCGTTTAAGTGAAAAACTTTTCGACGAAATAATTCACATTAAGGACGACACAAAAAAATCCGACTATATTAAAGAAAAGAGCGCAATTTTTATTGATGATTCTTTCAGGGAGCGCAAGGACGTTTTGCAAAACTGCGGCATTAACGTTTTTGATCTTGATGAGATTGATGCGCTTATCGATTGGAAGGATATTTGCTACAATTAAAAATTTGTTTTCAAGTTGCTTGCAGGCTGCGGCTGTTTAATAACGGCGGCAGCCTGCAATCATATAATTTCGCTTCCGAGCCACGCTTATAACCCCTGAAAAATGTAGAGAAATAAGGCTTTTTTAAAGTTTTTCGTTTGACTTCTTTGCATAAAAATGGTATAATTTATTTGTAATAATAACATAGATACTGTTGAATGAGGGTAAAAATTGTGTTTCAGTGCGGCGATTTAATTGTATACGGTAATAACGGCGTGTGCGTGGTTGAAAGGGTTACCACGCTTGAAGGCTCTCCAAATAAAGAGCAGCTTTACTATGTGCTGAAAAATAAATCATCAAACGGCACGGCGTATGTTCCTGTAAACAGCCCTGTGCATATGCGCCATATTATGACAAAGGAGCAGGCACTGGCTCTGATAGACAAAATACCGTTTGTTGAAACAAAGCAGTTTGCAGGCATTGCAACGCGCCAAGCGCAAAAGGTTTATCGCGACGCATTGCTTTCTTACGACAGCGAAACTGTTTTGGGAGTTATAAAGCACCTGCGCGCAACGGGTGAAAAAAAGCACAGTCTCGGCAAAAAGCTTTCTTCAACAGAGGAAAGGTATCTTGAGCAGGCACAGCGAATTATAGACAGCGAGCTTTGCGCCGCAATGGAAATGACTGTGGAGCAGCTGCGAGGCTTTATTTCAAAAAGAATCGGCGACGGCAAAATTTAAAGTGTAACATCGCTTACCTATCAGCTAAAGGTGGTTTAAAAATATGGCAGAAACAGTGTTCACTCTCGGCGAATGTGATGCAAAGGGTAAGAAATACCGTTTTGATTACAGAAACGGCACTTACCAAATTCTTGAGGTTTTGCCGGAAAGCGAAACAAAGGTTTTGGAAACGGTTAACAACAGCCAAGAGGCTTATGAAAAATGGAATGCTATCAAACGTCCTGAAAAAGCACGCAAGAATTTATAGTGCGGGGCTTGATAAAAAATTCAACCGGACTTAAAAAAACCAAGTAAAAATAATCGCGGAGCGTGTGGGGATTTTCCTGCACGCTCCGCGTTTTTTGTGCTTTTCAATTTATTGCCGATTATAAAGCCGGAATAAACTACTGATTAACTATCTCATAGATATAATCCGGCTCAGAAGCAATAA
>USAR01000102.1 GCA_900552605.1 uncultured Oscillospiraceae bacterium
GGTACTTTTGACAGGGAAGTTTCAAAAAGTGATATTGAAATTTATGTTTCAAAATTTGATGTATACTGTGAAATAGTTTATGCCGGTAAACAGCAAACAGGCTGTGCGGTTATATGTCACAAGAATAATGCCGTCAATGTATTGCGTGATTTGAAAGAAAACGGATTTGCCGCCGTAGGCGATGCCTCATCGCTCTCGCCGAAAAATCAAACAGAAAAGCTGACGCTGCAAATTGCCGACTGTAAGGCAGAAATTGAAAATCTTAAAGACAGCGTAAAGGCATATGGCAAAAATCACGCTGATATTGAATTTTTAATTGACTATCTAGTTATGCGCAAGGATAAATATGAGGCAATAAACAAGCTTGGTATGTCGCAAAGCACGGTGATTATCTGTGGATTTATTCCGAAAAGATATGTCGGAGGACTTATTAAAGAATTTGAAAGCAAATACACCGTTGCTATTAACATCACTGACCCCGGTGTTGATGAGGATGTACCGGTTTTGCTTAAAAACGGTAAGTTTTCGGAGCCTGTTGAAGGTATAACTGAAATGTACGCACTGCCGTCTAGGCGTGATGTAGATCCAAACCCTGTTATGGCATTCTTCTATTATCTTTTCTTCGGTATGATGCTTTCAGACGCAGGCTATGGACTTATTATGACGGTAGTAACATCAATCGTTCTTAAAAAAACACGGGTTGAGGGTACGCTCAGACGCAGTCTGACAATGTTTAGAAATTGCGGTGTTTCCACATTGTTTTGGGGAGCGCTTTTCGGCAGCTGGTTCGGAGATTTGCCGCAGACTATTGCTTCCCAGTTTTTCGGCACAACAATAAAAACAACGGCGTTGTGGTTTGAGCCGCTTAATGACCCAATAAAGCTTCTGCTTTTCAGCTTTTTGCTTGGAATAATCCATTTGTTTATCGGACTCGGTGTTAATTTTAAAATGCTGTGGAGCGAGGGAAAGAGAATTGACGCTGTTTGCGATGTCATTCCGATATACATTACGATATTGGGCGTGATGCCGATAGGTGCATCTGTTCTGTCCGATGTTCCGCCGAGCTTTGTAACATTCGGTAAATATGCCGCGCTTGTCGGTGCTGTGCTGATTGTTTTAACTTCAAGCAGAAGCAGCAAAAACATATTTGTGAGATTTTTCGGCGGAATTTACGGACTTTACAATGTTGCCACAGGGTATTTAAGCGATATACTTTCATATTCAAGACTCTTGGCACTTGGTCTTGCAACAGGAAGTATTGCAAGTGTTATTAACCTTATCGGCACGATGCCGCAAAACACCGTGCTTAAAGCTGTTATGCTTATTGTTGTGGGACTCATAGGTCACACGGCAAATATGGGCATAAATCTGCTTGGCGCATATGTTCATTCGGATAGGCTTCAGTTCGTTGAGCTGTTCTCGAAATTCTATAAGGGCGGCGGCAGAGCCTTTAAACCGCTTAAAGCAAATACAAAATATTATAAACTGAAAAAGGAGAATATTTATGAATAGCATTATCAGTAATTTAGGTCTGGCAACAGCAATTTTAGGTGCGGCGTTTGCAGCATTTTTCGCAGGTATAGGCAGCGCCAAGGGTGTTGGACTTGTCGGCGAATCGGCAGCTGGACTAGTAAGTCATGACCCTTCAAAATTCAGTAAAGCCCTTATTTTGCAGCTGCTGCCCGGTACGCAGGGACTTTACGGACTTCTTGTTGCGGTTTTGCTGCTCAGCAGGATTGGTATTCTCGGCGGAGGTGCCGAGGCTATTCCGTTTGAAACCGGACTTATGTATTTCGGCGCATGCCTTCCTATGGCATTCGGCGGATTGTTTTCAGGTATTGCACAGGGCAGAGCGGCTGCGGCAGGTATAGGCATAATTGCTAAAAAACCAGAAGAAAGCGGTAAGGCTGTTATTATGGCAGCAATGGTTGAAACCTACGCTATTCTTTCACTGCTTATTTCAATCCTTATTATCTACAACATCTAATTGAAAGGTTGTTGCTAAATGAATGGTTTGGAAAAAATACTCGGCACTATTAAAGATGAATCTGACAGACTCTCTGAAGATATTATAAAAAAAGCAGAGTCGGAAGCTGAAAAAGAATATAAAAATGCCGTTGCAGCTGCGCAAAACGAAGCAGATAAAGCCGTTGCTACGGCAAAACATAAGGCAAAAATCATTGTTGAAACCGCAGAAAGCGGAGCACAGAGTCTTGTTAACAGAGAAGTGCTTTCCGCAAAAGCAGACGCTGTTGAAGAATTTATTAAGACAGAAACAGAAAAATGGGTTCAGCTTGAAACCGATAAGTATTTTGCAGTTCTTCTGCGTCTTATTACAAAATTCGCCGAAGGTAAGAGCGGAGAGCTTATTTTGTCTGCCGACGATATCGACCGTATGCCAAAAGGATTTATGGAGAAGGTTAACTCTGTATTGCCGAAAGGCGGTGCTTTACAACCGCAAAAAGGAAATATAAAAGGCGGCGGTTTTATTTTGAAGTATGGCAACATTGAAGATAACTGCACTTTTTCAGCACTCGTTGACGAAAAAATGTACGAAATTAAAGACCGGCTTTTTTCAGCTATTGAAAAAAGTGTTTAAAGGGGGCGGCGACTTGCAGAACAACAAATATGCCGCAGCAGTTGCCACCGTGCGCGCAAAGGAAAACGAGTTGTTGCAAAGACCTTTTTTTGAGCAGCTTGTCTCCTTGCCGACTTATGAAAGTGCTGTTAAATTTCTTTTGAATGCAGGTATAAGCAATGCCGATAAAGAAAATTTTGCCAATGAACGTTTGCAAGGCGTTTGGCAGGAGATAACGGAAATTTGCGGCAAGGATACACTTGGATTTTTGGTGATAAAAAACGATTTCCACAATATTAAGGCCGCAATTAAATGCAGTTTTGCCGGCGAAACACCGGACGCATATTTTGAAAAACCGTGCCTTGTTGATACAGAAATTTTAAAGAATTCTGCACAGCAAAAGGATTTTTCGCTTATTCCAAGCTTTCTATCCAATGCCGCAAGCCTTGGTTACAGCCTGCTTGCCTCAACAATGAACGGTCAGGCTTTTGATATGCTTATTGATAAAGAATCAATTAACGGTATTATAAAGGCGGCAAGCATAGCCGAGTGCGATTTGGCAGATGAAATCGCAAAGCTGACAGCTGCGCAGATGAATATAAAAATTGCTTTGAGAGCAAACAGAATGAATACTGCCGATGCGGTTTTGCAAAACGCTTTTTCGGAATGTGAGCTTATTGATGTTGCGGCACTTAAAAAGGCTGCACTTAAATCAACAGACGATGTGCTTAATTATATTTCTGAAAGCGGATTTAAGTATCTTGCCGAAGAATTTAAGCAGTCTGCAAGCGCCTTTGAGCTGGCAGCCGATAACGCAATTTCGCAAGCCACCGAAAACGCACGCTACACAGCATTCGGTTTAGCGCCGATAATAGGTTATTATATTGCGAAAGAAACAGAGTGTAAAAACTTAAGGCTTGTTATTAACGCAAAACGCGCAGGTGTTTCAGCCGAGAAAATTAAGGAAAGGCTGCGTGAAATTTATGTATAAAATTGCGGTAGTGGGCGATAAAAACAGCATTTACGGTTTTGCGGCACTCGGCATGGATGTTTTTCCTGCCGACGATGAAACCCAAGCAGAACAGAAGATAAAGCAGCTTGCAAAAAATGATTTCGGAATTATTTTTATAACCGAGGAGCTTGCAGACAAGCTGCGTGAGCTTTTAGACGATTATCGTTTTAAGGCGGCACCGGCGATAATTCAGATCCCCGGTGTTAAGGGCAACTCAGGCTCGGCACAAAAGGAGCTTGGCAGAACGGTTGAAAAGGCAATCGGTTCAAATATACTTGAAACGGGAGGTTCAGTATGAGCAGCAACGGAACAATAGTTAAAGTCAGCGGGCCGCTTGTAATTGCAAGCGGTATGCGAAATGCGAATATGTTTGACGTTGTACGCGTAAGTAACAGCCGCCTTATCGGTGAAATTATTGAAATGCACGGCGACAAAGCAAGTATTCAGGTTTACGAGGAAACTTCAGGACTCGGAACGGGTGAGCCTGTTGAATCGACGGGAGAGCCGCTTAGCGTTGAATTGGGTCCCGGGCTTATAACGGGAATATTTGACGGTATTCAGCGCCCGCTTGACGATATTATGAAAGTTTGCGGTAACAATCTTGACCGCGGTGTTGAGGTGCCATCGCTTAAACGCGAGAAAAAATGGAGCTTTACACCAACAGTAAAGGTCGGCGATAAGGTAGCTGCAGGCGATATTATCGGTACAGTTCCCGAAACGGAGATTGTGTTGCACAAAATAATGGTTCCGTTTGGAATCAACGGTACCGTAAAAAGCATTGTAAGCGGTGAGTTTACCGTAAGTGACACAGTTTGTGTTTTGGAAACAGAGCAAGGTGAGAAAAGCCTTACGCTTATGCAAAAATGGCCTGTCAGAAAAAGCAGACCGTATGTTAAAAAACTGTCGCCCGATAAACCGCTTATTACAGGACAGCGTGTTGTAGACACAATGTTTCCGATTGCAAAAGGCGGTGTTGCGGCAATACCGGGCCCTTTCGGCAGCGGTAAAACAGTGACGCAGCATCAGCTTGCAAAATGGGCAGAGGCAGATATCGTTGTATATATCGGTTGCGGCGAACGCGGTAACGAGATGACCGATGTTTTAAATGAGTTTCCCGAGCTTATAGATCCGCACACGGGTCGCTCGCTGATGGAGCGCACTGTGCTTATAGCCAACACTTCCGATATGCCTGTTGCCGCTCGTGAGGCTTCAATTTACACCGGTATTACAATTGCCGAATATTTCAGAGATATGGGATACAGTGTTGCTCTAATGGCAGATTCAACATCACGTTGGGCGGAAGCTTTGCGCGAGATGTCCGGCAGACTTGAGGAAATGCCGGGCGAAGAAGGCTATCCTGCATACCTCGGCAGCCGTCTTGCACAGTTTTATGAAAGAGCAGGCAGAGTTATTGCGCTCGGCAATGACGGTCGCGAGGGCTCGCTTTCGGCAATCGGTGCAGTAAGCCCTCCCGGAGGCGATATTTCAGAGCCTGTTTCTCAGGCTACATTGAGAATAGTTAAGGTTTTCTGGGGGCTCGACTCATCACTCGCTTACAAACGTCATTTTCCTGCAATAAATTGGCTTACAAGCTATTCGCTTTATCTTGATTTGCTTGAAAACTGGTTCAGTGAAAATGTAAGCGAGGATTGGATGAAGCTGCGCGGAAGAATGATGCACATTTTGCAAGAGGAAGCGGAGCTTGAAGAAATTGTTAAGCTTGTGGGCATGGACGCGCTGTCGCCGAACGACCGCTTGAAAATGGAAACTGCCCGTTCGATACGCGAAGACTTTTTACACCAGCTTGCCTTTCACGAGGTAGATACCTTTACAAGCCTTAAAAAGCAACTGTATATGATGCGCCTTATACTCAATTTTAACGACAGCTGTGTAGCTGCGCTTAAGGATGGCACATCGGTTGAAAAGCTTATTTCGCTTCCTGTTCGCGAGAAAATCGGCAGGTTTAAATATGTGCACGAGGACGATATTGACAGTGAATATGAAAATGTTATAAATCTTATAGCAAAAGAAATTGCTGCCGCTGAAAAGGAGTGATTGTGAATGCCGAAAGAATACAGAACGATTGAGGAAATATCGGGACCGCTTATGCTTGTCAAAGAGGTTAGCGGAGTTACGTATAACGAGCTTGGTGAG
>USAR01000103.1 GCA_900552605.1 uncultured Oscillospiraceae bacterium
TCACAAATTTGCTTGCCTCGTCGTATTTATCGCCGTTCTTTTCCACCTGTGCGTCAGTAAAGCTTATTGAATCGTAAACCTCTTCAACCGGTGTGCACTTGCCCTGCTGTTGGCTATACTGCAAATAAAACACAGAATATTCAAGTGTGGTTTTGCCGTCGCTGTAAGACGGTTTCCAAACAAGCAGATCAAACTGTCCCGACTTTTTGCAGATGTATATTCCCTTTTGGTCGCTTTCCTTTGTGCCTATCGTCTCTTTCCAGATAAGATTATATTTATCGTCGTTCAGCATATAGATACCAACGCCCGCGTCACCCGAGCTTGCACCGTCAACGGTCGACACTATTCTCTCTTTGGTGCCGTCGTGGGTAAGGTCTGCGCTGAACGCAACCGATGTAAGTTTTGCTTTTGGCTTTGAGCCGCACGCCGAAAGCAGCATTACGGAAGCAGCCGCAAGCGATATTATCCTTGCAGTTTTCATACTGTGTTCTCCTTTATTTTCTGTGTGCGTAATTTTGAACCTGAAAAAGCCGAACTGCACCGCAGTCCGAGCATTGCCAAGACCGTAACACACTTTAAGTTTTAGATAATTATAGCATATAAATTTGATAAGGTAAACATATTTTTTAAAAAAACTATTGACAAAACTCGCTTTAGGAAATATTATTATTGCTGTAGAATATATTTTTTGCTAATTACGAAGGGAGAAACAAGCAAAATGGTTTTTGAAAAAGTTAAATCTATTCTTTGCGAACAGCTTGACGCAGACGAGAACAAGGTAACAATGGATACACTTATTGCAGAGGACCTTGGTGCAGACAGCCTTGATGTTGTTGACCTTTTAATGTCGCTTGAAGATGAATTTGACGTTGAGATTCCCGACGAAGAAATTGAAAATATCAAAACCGTCGGAAATCTTGTTCAGTATATTGAGAATAACAATTAATCTTATTTTAAAGATTTTGTTTCTGAAACGGACGGCAACAGTGCCGCCCGTTTTTTATATACATTCATTGTCATTGTGCGTGCAGTTACCGCTTTTTCCGTTTTCGGTAGTCTTTTCGCACTTAATACTTGCAATCGGTCGAAAAATATAATATAATGTATGCTATGTGGTGGTATTGCGCACCCTTAAAACAAAGGTGCTGCTCCCGCTTTGTAATTATAAATTTTTGAAATGAGTTGTTTAATATGGCAAACGAAAAGCTTGTTAAGGAAATCACTTCTATGGAGGATGATTTTGCAAAATGGTATACCGACGTTGTTATTAAAGCCGAGCTTATCGACTATTCCAGCGTGAAGGGATGTATGATAATCCGCCCCTACGGTTATGCTATTTGGGAAAACATACAGCGCATAATGAATGATATGTTTAAAGCCACCGGTCACGAAAACGTATATATGCCGATGTTTATTCCGGAAAGTCTGCTTGAAAAGGAAAAAGACCATGTTGAAGGCTTTGCTCCCGAGGTTGCCTGGGTTACCCACGGCGGCAACGAAGAGCTTGAAGAGCGGCTTTGCGTACGCCCTACATCTGAGACTCTTTTCTGCGACCATTATAAAAACATCGTCCATTCATACCGTGATCTTCCGAAGCTTTACAACCAGTGGTGCTCTGTTGTACGTTGGGAAAAAACAACGCGTCCTTTCCTTCGCTCCCGCGAATTTTTGTGGCAGGAAGGTCACACTATCCACGCCACCGCAGAAGAAGCGCAGCAGGAAACCGTGCGTATGCTCGGTGTTTATGCGGATTTTGCCGAAAAGGTGCTTGCGATGCCTGTTGTAAAGGGCATTAAAACAGAAAAGGAACGTTTTGCGGGAGCTGAGGAAACCTACACAATTGAGGCTCTTATGCACGACGGCAAGGCGCTGCAAAGCGGCACATCGCACTACTTCGGCGATGGCTTTGCAAAAGCTTTTGATATTCAGTTTACGGACAAGGACAACAAGAGCAAATATCCCTTCCAAACCTCATGGGGCACAACAACAAGGCTTATCGGCGCTATCATTATGACTCACGGCGATAACAACGGTCTTGTTCTTCCGCCGGAAATTGCTCCTATACAGGCGGTTGTTGTTCCGATTGCAACTCACAAAGAGGGAGTTATTGAAAAAGCCGACGAAATCTTTTCAAGGCTTAATAACATATGCCGTGCAAAGCTTGATGTTACCGACCGCTCACCCGGATGGAAATTTGCGGAATATGAAATGAAGGGTGTTCCTCTCAGAATTGAGATCGGTCCCAAGGATATTGAAAACGGCAGATGCGTTGCGGTTCGCAGGGATAACGGCGAGAAAATAACCGTTTCTTTCGACGAGCTTGAACAAAAAATCCCCAAGCTTCTTAAGGACGTGCAGAACGGTCTTTACGAAAAGGCGTTAAAGCGCCGTGAAGAAATGACCTATGTTGCACACAACCTTGATGAAATTAAAGAAATTGCCGACACAAAGCCGGGCTTTATAAAATCAATGTGGTGCGGCAGCCGCAAGTGCGAGGATAAACTGAAAGAGGTTGCGGGAATTACATCGCGTTGCCTGCCGCTTGAGCAAGAAAATCTCGGCGACAAATGCGTTTGCTGCGGCAACCCTGCGCACAAAATGATTTATTGGGGAAAAGCGTACTGATAAAAGGAGGTATCGCAGTGGAAAACAAGTTCTTTTTAAGGCTTATTTCTGTTGTTTTCGCAGTCAGCTTAATGTGCACCGCCGCAATTGCGGCATACGCAACAGGTACTGAGAACGGACAGGATAACCCCACCACATCCTCTTCCGGATCACAAACCTCATCAGACGGCGGTGATACTCCTGCAAGCTCTTTAATCACTTCTGACACTCAAGCATCGTCACAGCAATCGGCAAGCAGTGAGATCGTTTCTTCAAACAATGATGCGGCGTCTTCAAAAGCGCCGAGCGTTACATCAAGCAAAACCGTTTCAAGCAAAAAGAAGAACACAACCTCATCAAAAAAGAGCAAGAGTTCAAAGAAATCCGCCACCGCAAGCAAAGCGTCAAAGGTCTCTTACACCGCACAGACCACATCATATGTCGATTCATCGTATGATGCGGGAAGCATAAGCGACAAGTGGGATAATGATGACAACTCGGCTGACAGCAGCAGCGCGGTAAGCTCGCAGCGCAAGCTTTCAAAGCACATTGTTGACCCTAAGCGCGAGGTTTTGAAGTGGATATGGGTGCCGGTTGTAATCGGTCTTGCATGTATCGGCGTGTTGGTTTATGTGAATATGTATATGTTCAAAGGCGATAAATACATCGGCAAGCACTCTGCAAAAGGCAAGGGCGCAAGCGGCAGGAACAAAAAATATTCCGGCGGAAAAAAGAACAACGAAAAACAAAAAGACGTTGCTGATGATTTTAACGATGATTACGATATTGTTAGCAGCAGTTCTCAAAAGCTAAAGGCTAAAAAACGCGATGACGACCCGTTTTCTGCCGACAACTTTTTCAATTTCGATAACGATGATAACGAGTAACTTTTCTTTTTGAATTTTAACCCCCGATTTTCGTCGACGGTTTGTCGGCAAAAATCGGGGGTTATTATTTTATATTGTTTTAAGCTCAGATTAAAGCGGTAAATAAAAGCCTTCTCCCGTCACCCTTACTGTTTCCTCTCCAATCTCTTTTAAACGCTTTTTAAGTGCCTTATCTGCAACAAAATTAAGCATTACACAAATAAAGCAGGGCTCTGTTTCGAGCAAAGGGTCAGGCAACGTAAGCCGGCTGTCGTTCTGCTCTGCGTCCTCATAGCGAAGCAACCGCAGCCGCAACCCTTTCGGTATTTCACTTTTGCAAGCTTCAAAAAGCTCTGTCGGAGAAAGCGAGGTTTCAATTCTTGCACCGCCGCAGTAAAAAGCGGAAATGCCGTTTTCCTTAACATTATATATTCTTGAAACTCCCGTAACCTTGATTCCGCTAACCGCGTGCATTGCCCACACTGCGCGGTTTAGCTGCTCTGTGCGGTTTTCATTGTAGGCGCAAAGCCCTAAATATGCTTGCTTCATTTTTTACTCCTTAAAGACTCCGTTTTTACATTGACGAGCATTGCTTTAAAACGGCAATCAATACAAATGAAAATTTAAAAAGTTGATTTTGTCTGTACTTAAAAATCACATCTAATAAGGCAGCCTTACTGCTTGGTGCCTGCCCCTCCGGCGCACGTAGCCTGAAAGGCGACAGAATCCCCAAGTGCACTTGGGGATTGCCGCGGTGCTTTTTGTTTTTCGTCTTTTTCGGAAAACTAAAAAGCGCTGCGGAGTGCGCTCGGGGGAATTGGCACTAAGCTGCGGGCTGCCGATGCTTCGCGCACAATTTTTTGATAATATATTTTATCATACAGCGAGGCATTTTTCAAGCAACCGAAGTTCGCAAAACTGTATATCAAAAAACAGCCGCCGCAGTTAATAGACTTTACAAATAAAAAGTCCTGCTGCGGCGGTATATTTAGAGGTAGAGTGACTTAATTTAGTACTACTTTTTAAAAATGCCGAACAATCCGCGCTTATTTTCCTCTACTGTTTCCGAAACAATATACTCAACGGTATAGCCCGTGTCGGTTATAGCTTTTTTAAGCAAATCATCGTCGATTTTGCTGTCGGATACAATAACGGTCTCACCCTTTTTATGCGATGAGGTAACCTTTTTAACAGTGAACCGATTGCGAATACAGTCGTTGATATGCGATTCACACATCTGGCACGACATTCCGTTAACCTTAACTGTTGTCTTTATCATTGCTTTCTCTTAATGCCGCCTTAAAAAGAATATGTCGAACAACTGCCATAGCTGCAACAAACAACGCGGCGACAGCAACGAAAAGCAAAATTTTAATTACCTGCGGCATTAAGAACGCCTCCTTTTTATTATCTTTTCTCGCACTCAATCTGTTCCTTTGAGCGCTTCAACCATATCTATCTTTTTGTTCTTGCGAGATACCATAAGGCTTACGAGCAGCGACATACCCACTGTCAGCAGCACGCTTATAAAATAAGTCGGTACAGTTATGCAAAGCTGCATTTCATATTCGCTTGCGAGTGCGTCGAGCAAGTATTTAAGCAGCAGAGCGCCGAGCGGTATGCCAAGCGCAACTCCCACAAGGCTGAGCCACAGGTTTTGCCCAATTAAAAGGCTGCCTATTTTTTATCACGAAAACCAACCACCTTAAGCGTAGCCATTTCACGGTAACGTTCCGTGTAGCTCATAACACCGAGGTTGTAAAGCACCACAACGCCAAGCAGCAATGCGCCTGCCACAAGCACAATTATCATCGAATCCATAAGCTGGGTGAATGTTCCGAATGAATCGATGATTGCCCGTTTCGACTGCACGCTCTTAATCGCAGCAGTCTTTTCAATACTGCCTTTTTCTGTATTAGTATAAACAGAATCGACCTTATACGGCACACCGACCTTTTCGGCGTAATCACTTGTAACCGTTATGCTTTCTGAAACGCTGCGCAAAAGTCCTGCAACCCGCAGCTTGTATTCTTTACTGCTGCCATAAGGACTTATTGTAAAGGTATCTCCAACCTTTAAGTTGTTTTCTTTTGCCGCTCGCATACATATGTATGCACCGTCATTTTCAAGCTTTTGATACTTGCATTTTTAATTCGGAAAACGCACACGGTCGTGTGTGACGTTATAAACATCAAGCGATATCGCCTTTTAGCCGAGCTCCACGCTGACGTTTCCGCTCCAATCGCCGTTGTATTTATTTGCAATATCCTG
>USAR01000104.1 GCA_900552605.1 uncultured Oscillospiraceae bacterium
ACGGCACTGTTTCCGTTCGTTCAAGAAGTGAGGGTGACCTCGGCTCCAAAACGCTTGAGGAATTTTCAGAAAGTGCAATGCGGGAAATTAAGACAAAGGAAATTAAATAATCAACAGTTTCTTAAAAAAAAATTTTGCTTGTACGACAAAAACACAAAAAGCCGGACTGCGACAGGTTATACAGCCTGTCGCAGTCCGGCTTTAACTATACATTTTATTAAGCTTTGTCGTTTTAAAGCACCATTTCCGAGTTTTCGCAAACCTCCGTACTATGTCTGCAGATGACGTCGGGCAAATGTTGCAGAAAGCTGCGGCGACTGACAGTAGTTAAGTATCACACAAAAACAAACTACAACGCGGCTTAGGTGCTGCCTTTGCTGACACGTCTCCGTAATTCACTGTTTTACCGCCCGCGTCTGCGGCGTCGCCCGCGCGCAGCGCCAACCGTTTCACTAAGGTTTTCTGCATTTTTTCAATCACAGTCCAAAGCACAGCTTTCAGCTGCAAGCAGTTTTGCGAGGAAAAGGTTGAAAGAGTCGCCGTTCGGCGACTCTTTCCTCGCCTTCGGCGAGGTGCGCTGCGCGCGGGTGATGCCACAGACACAGGCTGTTTTGCAAAGCTCTCGGCGACAGAGCGCATAGGGCTTGTCTTATTTGCTACGCGATCACAGCTAACAGTCCGGTCTAACCCGTAACGCCTGACCTTTGATAACAAACACCTTCATTTACGGAACAAAAAGCACCTTCGCCTTTTTCATTTTGCGAAAGTGCCTTTTATTTTTGTAATGTATAATTTGCGAAAGCCGATAATCAGACAGCGCAAAAGCTATCTAAGCGCAATCAGCCACCGAGATATGCCTTTTTAACATCCTCGCTCTGCATAAGCTCAGTGCCTGTTCCTGAAAGCACAATGCTGCCGTTTTCAAGAACATATGCTCTGTCTGAAATAGCAAGCGACTTACCTGCATTTTGCTCAACAAGCAAAATTGTTGTGCCGGCATCTCTAAGGCTTGTTATAATGTCAAACACTTCGTCAACAAGCAACGGCGAAAGACCCATTGAAGGCTCATCAAGCATAAGAAGCTTCGGGTGACTCATCATAGCTCTGCCCATTGCAAGCATCTGCTGCTCGCCGCCTGAAAGTGTGCCTGCTATCTGGTCACGGCGCTCTTTAAGGCGTTCAAAACGAGTATATATTTCCCCAATGGTATCCTTTATCTCTTTGCTGTCCTTCTGGGTATATCCGCCCATAAGCAGGTTTTCGTAAACTGTAAGCTCTTGGAAAACACGCCTGCCCTCGGGAACCTGCGTCATACCGAGCTTCACGATTTTGTGGCAGGGAGTCTTTGTTATATCGTTACCGTTGTAAACCACTGAGCCGGCACGAGTGGAAATAAGTCCCATTATGCTTTGCATAGTTGTGGTTTTGCCTGCACCGTTCGCACCGATAAGCGTGACTATCTCACCCTCGTTAACATCGAAACTAATGCCTTTAAGCGCCTGAATGACGCCGTAATAAACTTCAAGATTCTTAACTTCAAGCAGTGCCATATCCTAACCTCCGATGTAAGCCTTTATGACCTCGGGGTCATTTAAGGCGGTTTGCGGGTCACCCTCAGCCAAAACCGTGCCGAAATTAAGCACTGTAAGTTCATCGCAAAGACCCGAGACAAATTTCATATCGTGCTCTATAAGCAATATTGTCATATCAAATTCATCGCGAATACGGCGCACAATACGCATTAAGTCCTCTGTTTCGTGCGGGTTCATACCGGCTGCCGGCTCGTCAAGCAGCAAAAGCTTGGGATTAGTGGCAAACGCACGGGCTATTTCCAGCTTTCTTTGCTTGCCGTACGGCAAGTTGCAAGCTAAGTTGTTGCGCTCTTCCTCAAGGTCAAAAATTCGCAGAATTTCCTTAGCACGCGCTCTCATTCTTACCTCGGTGTCAAAATGCTTCGGCAATCTTAACATACTTGCTGCCGGACTGCATTTAAACTCCGGCTGATAATGAAGTCCAACCATAACATTGCGAATCGCGCTCATATTAGCGTAAAGTCTGATGTTCTGGAAAGTTCTTGCAATGCCTTTGTGGTTAATTTTTTCCTGTGTCATACCGGCAAGCTCTTCACCGTCAAGATAAAATGTGCCGCTTGTGGGCTGATAAACGCCTGTGAGCATATTAAAAACAGTGGTTTTACCGGCGCCGTTAGGGCCTACAAGACCGTAAAGCTGCTGCTTTTTAATTTTAAGGTTAACATTGTCAACTGCTTTAAGTCCGCCGAAATTTATGCCGAGGTTTTTGGTTTCCAACATATAATCTGCCATTTACTTTTCCTCCTCAGCATTTTCGGAAGCTTTGTCTTCACCCTGCGGCAGGTCAACTGTCAAAACCTCGTTCATTTTAATTTTGCTTTCAATCTTTTCCCAATCCGCAGCGTCGTTCTTTATGCGCTCGGGATGATTCTTTTTTTGAAAACGTGATAATAGCTTTGAAATGTTAAGCTTTTCTTTGATTGGCTTAAATGCAGGTGCATTGTTGAACAAAACAACAATAATAAGAATCATTGCATAAACCAGGAATTTAAGTGCGGCAAGGTTGCCTGAAAGATTCTTCTGCAGGATAAAGTTAACATACGTTATAAGAGTTGCCGCAATAATAGAGCCGCTTATATTGCCCATACCGCCGAGCACAACCATAACCAAAATCTCAATTGAGTAGTTATAAGAGAAGAAAGAATAAAGAACCGGCGTTACCCAATGACCGTATATAACGCCTGCGATACCTGCAAAAAATGCCGACACAACAAACACAAACAGCTTGTAGAATGTAACATTTATTCCCATTGCCCAAGATGCGATTTCGTTATCGCGGATAGACGTTATTGCTCTGCCGTGCTTACTCTGTATAAGGTTTTGAATAAGAAACAAAACAATAAGCACGGTAATAAATGCAACGATAAACAACGACTCGGTGTTGTATTTAACTGTGTTAAGGCCGAGAGCACCGCCGAAAAGCTCAAGGTTTTTGAAAATATTTCTTACAATTTCACCGAAAGCCAAGGTTACAATTGCAAGATAGTCGCCTTTTAAGCGAAGCGCAGGAAGTCCGATAATGAAACCGAATACAGCCGCAACCAAGCCTCCCACAAGCATTGAAAGAATAAGCACTACCAAATCGCTTGAAATAACCTTGTGCATATAGTTTGCGAACAAGCACCCTATGTATGCACCGACGCACATAAAGCCTGCGTGCCCAAGGCTCAACTCGCCGAGAAATCCGACAACAAGGTTAAGAGAGACCGCAAGGATAATGCTGTAAGCAATCTGCGAGAGAAGACTTACCGTTGAGCGGGCCAAAAAGCCGCCCATATTAAGCGCGATCATAAGTATAAGAAATGCGCCGACTCCAATATAATTAACGTAGTTTTTAATCTTGAATGTTTTTGAAACATTTTTAAAATAGCCCATCTCTTACACCTTCTCTCTTCTGACCTTGCCGAGAATTCCGATTGGCTTAACAAGCAGAATAACAATAAGCAAGCTAAACTCAATTGCCGTTGTATATGAGCTTATTTGCGGAATACTTAAGCAAACCTTTTCTATTATACCAAGCAAAACGCCGCCGAGCATTGCGCCTGGAATCGAGCCGATACCGCCGATAACGGCTGCGGTGAAAGCCTTGATACCGGGCATTGAGCCAAGCGTTGGGCTTGTTGAAGGAATCTGCATTAAATAGAAAACACTTGCAGCGGCAGCCAAGGCAGAGCCGATGGCGAACGTTACCATGATTATTCTGTTAACGTTGATTCCCATAAGCTGAGCAGCTCCCCTGTCTTCGGAGACCGCACGCATTGCACGACCTGTGCGTGTTTTCTTAACAAACACCTGAAGCGTCGCCATAATAACGGCACCCACAACCAGTGTTACAATAGTTCCGACATTTATTTCAAAAGAGCCTATTTTAAGATTGCCGAGATGCGGCATCTTAACGGGCTGCGATTTTGCACCGAAAATAAGCTGAGCAATACTTTGCAAAAAGAAGCTGACGCCGATGGCGGTTATAAGAACCGCAAGCGGAGAAGCACCGCGCAAAGGTTTGTATGCAAGCCTTTCAACAACAATGCCGACGGCCGTGCAGACAACCACCGATGCAACGATTGCAACGATCGGATTGCCGCTTAAATTGAGCATTGTTAAAATTACATATGCGCCCACCATAATGATATCGCCGTGGGCAAAGTTAAGCATTTTTGCGATACCGTAAACCATTGTATAACCTAAAGCTATAAGCGCGTATATCGCACCGAGGCTTAAGCCGTCAAACAAAATATTCATTAATTTTCTCTCCGATATTTCCTTTGAGTGCGCTGTGTTTCAGCGCGTTTATAAATAAAAAGCGTTTATCTGTTATTTATAAAGCTTTTTCCTAATATGCCGCACACGGAATAATACCTTTAAACCCACTCACAACAATTATTTTAAATTTTTCAGAATAAACATACAGCCGAAGTGCAATTGATTTTTTAATGCTCATCGAAGTAGTAAAAACTCAAACTCGTCAGCCTGAAAATTTAAAAATATTAAAACCGCGTGTATGGCCGAAAGCATATGCTCCCGACCATACTGTGTAATATATATAATTATTGCCGAACCTTTAATTAACCCAATTCAACAATTACAGGAACCTTGTTGCAAGCGCCGCTTGCATCCCAAGTCATATCTCCGGTTACACCCTTATATCCAAAGGATTTATCGGTGATAGCCTTAACAACCTTGTCGCAAAGGTCGCTCGGCTCGATCGTAACATCGTCGATTCCTGCCGCTTTCATAGCTTCATATATAGCATAAACTGCATCGTAAGCGTCAGCTGCAAATTGGTCGGGATCTTCGTTGTAGGCTGCTTTGTAAGAGTTTGTGAAAGCTGCGGATTTTTCCGATGTGCTGTTAACATCGAAAGGAGTGATGTATTTAATCTTATTCTTAACAGTTGAATCAATCTGGTCGACAACACCGTCCAAACCGTCGCAACCGAACAGAACAGCGTCAACGTTCTTTGCAACACAAGCCTTTGCGATAAGACCCGCTTCGGTGTAATAGATAGGAAGGAAAATTACATCACAATCTTTAAGAGCCTCAACCTGAGTTGAGAAGTCCTTTTTGTTTTCAGCGTCGAAGGACTGTACCTCATACTTAGCGTTGAGCTTTTTCATTTCAGCATCGAATGCATCGAAAATGCCCTTCGAATAAGCGTCGCTGGTATCATAAATTGCGCCGATCTTTTTGTAATCCTTAACAAGCTGTTCAGCAGCGAGTGTGCCCTGGTCAGGATCGCCGAAACAAACACGGAAAGCGTTTGAGCGGTTCTCGATAACATTGGCAGCCGATGCCGAAGGAGTCATAAAGAAGAGGTTATCTTCAGCTGCTTTTGAAGCAAAGGATTCGCAAGAGCCGGATGTAACACTGCCAAGTGAAATCTGCATTCCTGCATCATAAAGCGCATCATAGCCGGTTGCAGCATCAGCAGCTGCTGCTTTATCGTCTTTTATTTCAAACTTGAACTTTTTGCCGTTAAGACCACCTGCTTTGTTAATTTCATCAACAGCAAGCTTTGCGCCGTTCTGAACCGATATACCGTATGCCGAAGCATCACCTGTAAGAGGTCCCGTTGCACCTATGAAGTACATATCGTCTGCGCCGTACTTCGACTTTTTGCCGCAGCCTGCGAAACAGG
>USAR01000105.1 GCA_900552605.1 uncultured Oscillospiraceae bacterium
AGTGAATGTGGGATTTACAATTCGCTCGCCGTTAATTTCAAGCTCAAATTTACCGTCGCCCATACCGTAGCTGCGCATCATAAGCATAAAGAGCGTGTGGCAGGAGTCAACCTTGAGCACCATAGGCTGATAGTTTTCCGAATAGGAGGCGGTGTATCCGTAGTATTTGCGGAAAGCAAAACTCTTAGGTGAAGTATCTCTTGTGAATGAGCCTGTGCTGATCATCTTGACACCCTTAACCTTGCCGTCGGCAATGTCTGCAAGTGTTGCAATATAGGTGTTTCCGTAGAGAGCACCCTCTTTTGTGTAGGTTGTTTCCGGTTTTGCGTATTCTTTATTGCTGATTTTATCGATACTCTTGTAAACATCGGTAAAGAAGTTTTCAAGCAGCATAGCTGTGAGGTGATGACCTACAACATTCGGGTGAACTTTGTCATTTGTAAGGTTTGCAAAATACGATTTGCCGCTGAATGCGTCGCGATAGGAGATATACGGAATGTCGTAGAAATCGGCAAGGGGCTCGTGCATATTCTGAGTGCCGAGAGTTGCAGTGCCTGCCATAGACAGCATAACAACAGCTGTTTTTGCATCAAAAAGCTTGCGGATCATATTTTCATATGTTGCTTGCTTGTATGCAGCTGTATTGTCATTCATATCCCACTCAATTATAACAAGATCGGGATTATGCGCCAAAACGTCTTCACCCATTCTGTGAATACCATATGGTGTGTCTGTTGCGCCAATGCCGGCATTGAAAAAGTTTACATTGCCTCCGTATGATTCAAAATTATTTTTGAACCATTTGTAAATCTGCACTGCATAGCAGTCTGTGTCGCTGAATGAGTTAGGAATTTTATCTGCCGGATTTACTGCACCTGCACCGTTAGTTATTGAACCGCCGAAGGTTACAATAGAAATATCCTCGCCGCGCATAGCCTTTCTTATTGCGTTTGCAACTCTTGAGCGATTCCCAAGATTGTAAACAGAATTTGCAAGGTCATCTGCTGTAACTTCAACGCCGGATTTTGAAATAATATTGTTGATATCAGCCTCAAGAGCGGCAACCTTTGCGCTGTCGGCAGTTTGTATATTTTGTGCTTCAAGGATCATATATCTCATCTCCGTGATATCGGCAACCGACACCCTGCCGTCCATATTAACGTCATAAGCTCTGTTTTCTAAATCTGATGAATTTATAATGCAATCAGTGATGTAAGTAATATCGGTAACTGTAAGTACGCCGTCGTTATTTGTGTCACCAAGCAGCTTAACGGTAAATACATTATCGTTACTTTCAGAGAATGAAACTTTATCGCCTACCGATATAATCTCATCATTATTCAGCGCTTTGCCGTTAGAAGTTACCTTAATAAGATTGTTAGTGGTTGTGCCGCAGCGTCTGAAAATATCGTTGATTGTGTAACCGTACGGAAAGTATACATTATCTTCGCTATCACAGAAGAAAACTCTTTTAAAGCTGTTTACATCAAATTTGATATCAATTGAAAGGTCATTTGTCAGCTTAGGAATTGTATAAATGCCTTTTTCGTCGGGAGTATATATAGTTTCTCCTGCTTTTACAGTTGCACTGAATCCGTTTGCAACATTAAGTGTAAAGGTCAACCGGTTGCCCTTTGGTGAAAGGATAAGACCGTTTTTGGTGTTAGTTGTAATCAGTCCGCTTTTAACGTTAACTGCATTGTAATATGTGTCACCGTTTACTGTAACAGTTGCTGCCTCAACAAGCATAATGTTATCAACATAGGACTTTGTGTATGTTGCCGCTGTGTTGAGTTTCAGCTTTGCGCTTGTGTCCTCGGCAGTAAAACCGACGGCGTATCTGTGCCATTTTTCGTCGTCGAAGTAGGGCGGATAGTCACGGTGGTCCCCGGAGACTGTTCTCCAAAACTGTGTATATTTCGGGCAGAATGTAAAAGCGTATTTATAGGCACAACCGAGCTCGCTTTTGTAGTCATACTGCAGAATATAATTTTTATCCTTTGTGAGCGGCTCGTTAAAAAGCGAAATAGTTTTGCCGGCATAGGTATAGGTGGCGTTTCCATTTGCTACAGCCCAACTTGAATTAGGCACAGCAATCGCTTTGCCGTAATTACCATCGCCGGTGTTTTCAACAGTAAAACCACTGCCTAAATCTGCGGTTGATATAGACTCACAATCGTTGAAAGCTGCGGTGTAAGCCTCGTCATATTGGGGCTGCGCATCGTCTGCAATAGTGTCTTCAACGGAAGCGGACGCGTCGCCATATCCGCCTGCAAATGCGGAAAAAGCAAATGACGACACGGCAAGACTGAGCACCAGCAATATTGCGGTTATTTTTTTCATTATAGTTATCCTCCTTGGGTATTTTTAACACGTTTATTATACAACATCAACTTCTTTTTTTCAATATTGCTGCAATATTTTTGTAGCAGATAACAAATTAGAGGAATATATTTGTGCAATGTGCCAAAACGGCAATATAAACTTATCGCTTGTATATGGATTCATTGTTGTGTAATTTTACGGATTATCATACAATCTGTAACTTAATAAACAAATCCCTCGCAAAAGCCAACCTTTGCGGGGGATTTGATAATTGCTATATATTTTTATTCTTTTGAAACCAGCTTTACAGCATCGTGCAAATTACTTATTGCCGCAATTGTTCCGCCGTTTGCGTGCTCGCCGTCGAGCGACCAATCGAGCGTTTTTTCGGTTTTGACCGTAACATTTTTTCCGCTTTTAAAAACAAGCATACGGCTTTGATAGTTTTGTGATGTCAGCGCTGCAATGCACTCGTTAAGGTCTAAAATATTTTTAGGTGCTTTAACAAGCAGCATTTCAAACAGTCCGTCGTTCATATCAACAACATCGGGACTGAGTGTTAAAATGCCGCCGAGTGAGGTTGAGTTGCACACTGCGCCGAAGATGTATTCACCGTTCAGTGTTTGACCGTCAATATCAATTTCCAAATTTATCGGCTGAATATTGCCAAGCTCCTTTACACCTTCCAAAACATATGCAACGTGCCCAAGTGCGTTTTTAACGTTTTGCGGAGTGTTGTAAGAGGCTCTTGTAAATGCACCGAACGAAGCGACGTATGTAAAATATCTGTCGTTAAATTTTCCAACGTCATATTTTTGCGGTGTACCATCAACAATCTGTTTTGCTGCTTCAAGCATATTTTTTGAAAGCCCCAGGCTGTTTGCAAAATCGTTTGTACTGCCCGCCGGAATATAGCCGATTTCAGCGGTGTTGCCGGAGGCAACCATACCGGAGACTACCTCGTTAAATGTGCCGTCTCCTCCGATACAGACAACAAGGTCGCACTCTTTGCCGAGCCGTGATGCTGCAACTGTTGCGTCGCCGCGGCAGGAAGTAACATATACATTAACGTCATATTGTGCGGTGCAAAAAATGCCGACAATATCAGCCAAATTTCGTTTGCCTTGTTTCATACCGGATTGCGGATTTAAAATAACAGCCGCTTTTTTGCGCATTGCAAAACAGACCCTTTCTTTTGAAAATGACAGCATATAATGATACGAGGCTATTTAATATCTTCAACGATTTTTTCCGGAGGCGTATCAAGTACACTCGGGTTTTTCATAATACCCATAAGATATTTGAAAGCAGATGCATAGTAGTGCCCGTCGCAAATACGCTCATCGGTAACAACGGTGAAATCAACATACTTGTGTTTAACAACGGTGCCATCGCTGTCAATTGAATTTTCTTCGTACTTTTTACCGTACGAAACAAAAACAGGCAGGTTGCCGAAATCATACAAATGGTGATATATCGGCGGAATACCGAGAGAACCCATCGATGTTATAAACATAGATCCGTGGAAAGGGCTCACCTTTGTGAGTGCGCGCGGAAGCATTCCGAAATAATCGAGAAATTTAAAAAGGAAAATAACAAACTTTAAGAAAAAGGCAGGAATATATCGCAAAACCTTTGCGGTTGCGTCAAAATTGCTTTCGTCGTCGGTATTTTTATAATCGTCAACAAGTTTTGTAAAAATGCGGTAAATATCGTCTGCCGTATCACCGGGATTATACTCAGCTTTAATGCAGGTTTCCGGTGCGTCAAGCTTGAGCTCCTTCTTAATTGTCATATCAATTTCAATGTTGTTTCTTGCATATGCCCGCTGACCTCTTATGAAGCGGTTGATGCCGGGTCGCTGAGAAACGGTTCTTACATAAGCTGCCAAAAACAAATGCAACATTCCGAAACCTTTAAGACCCTCGGCGCGTTTTTTCTTTATGTATTCATCGGCAGCAGTTATCTCAATACGGTCGCTGAAATAGTTTGAAGAGCCGATCCTGTTCACCATTATGAAAGGCGATACCATATTCATAGGCGGCAGCGTCTTAAGCTTTCTTCCTTCTCTTGCCATTTTCATCTCTCATTACAAACAAATATATCTTATTATACAATATGTAAAACAAAAAATCAACTTTTCAAAATTTACAATTATTTCATTGACTGTAATCGTATGTTGATTTATAATCATTTTCAATAATAAAGTGTAGGTGTTTAATGTGGCAACTTCAAAAGAATTTGCGGATTTTGTTTCGGAACAGGTTACAAATTTCGGATCGGTGAGAGGTCGAAAAATGTTTGGTGAATATATGGTGTATATTAACAACAAACCCGTGTTGCTTTTGTGCGACAACACTGTATTTGTTAAAATGCTGCCTGAAATTGAAGGTTATATGCAAAATGCCGAAAAGGGATATCCTTATGACGGAGCAAAGGAACACTATATTCTTGATATAGAAAACACAGAGCTTTTGCAATCGGTTTTGCCTGTTTTAATCGAGAAACAAAAGCTGACTGCAAAAAGAAAGAAAAAGTAAAGGAAGCGCAGAATGTATAAAGTAATAATTTGCATTATCGCAGGTATAGGCGCAGGGCTCGGCACCGGCTTTGCGGGAATGAGCGCGGCGGCTGTTATCAGCCCGATGCTGATTGCATTTTTAAAGGTTGACCCTTATATTGCTGTGGGAATCGCACTTGCAAGCGATGTTCTTGCCAGCGCCGTGTCCGCTTATACATACGGAAAGAACAAAAATCTGGATATTAAAAACGGACTTATTATGATGATAACCGTTCTTTGCTTTACACTTATCGGAAGTCTTGTTGCAAGCGTTGTTCCTAAAACCGCAATGGGCGGCTTTTCAACGTTTATGACATTGCTGCTCGGAATCAGGTTTATCGTAAAGCCCGTAACCGAGCCAAAGCATCGCTTAAGCTCTGCCACAGCAAAGCAAAAGGTGCTGCGGTCGGTTGCCTGCGGCACAGCTGTTGGGTTTATTTGCGGATTTATCGGCGCCGGCGGCGGTATGATGATGCTGCTTGCTTTAACCTCTTTTTTGGGATATGAGCTTAAGACTGCGGTAGGCACAAGTGTTTTCATTATGGCGGCAACCGCTCTCACGGGTGCTGCAAGCCACTTTGCAATAGGGGGTATGCCGGATATCGAAGCGCTTATAATCTGCGTTATAAGCACCCTCGTTTTTGCGCAAATTGCCGCGGTTATTGCAAACAGGGCACAGCCGAAAACGCTCAACAGAATAACAGGCGGAGTCCTTGTTGCTCTGGGCGTTGCGATTCTTTGTGTTCAGTATTTTTAATTTTCTATGTTATTACAAAAACTGCTTCACTTATATAATTTAAGTGAAGCAGTT
>USAR01000106.1 GCA_900552605.1 uncultured Oscillospiraceae bacterium
ACCCTAATGCGCCGCTCATTCCGGACGATCCCGATTTGCCGGGCATCGATGACCCCGACATTTATGAACCGGATGTCGATGACATTGATTTTGACGACAGCTACGTTTCGCCGATTAAAGTTTACGGCAGTGCAGTAAAAAAAGGAAGCACGATAAGAAATATTGATATTAAAACCGATAAGGTCGTCCACAAAGATTGGCTTTCAACGGGCGGAAATATATTCCCCGGGCTTATGTCGGAAACAGGCATGGAATTCACCGGTATGAATTGGTCGCTTTTTGAAATTGAAAGAAAGCGTTTTACATCGGCAAAGCCGAGACTTAACAGAATGTTTTTGCCGGTTGATTATATGATTACAAACGAGAGCACATCCGCCAATCCAAACAAAGACCAAAAGAATTGGGAAAACGGAATATATGATTTCAACAGCGACAGAATGAAAGCTGTTTACGAGTATGTTGAAATGGTGGAAAACTATGGCGGAGATATACTGCTTGATTACGGTTGGAAGGTTGACAAACGCCTTGAAAGCTGGTTCAGCTTAAGTGATACCAACCCCTCCGGCTCTGCTCCTGCCGATCTTAAATCATTTTCTAAAGCTTGTGCTGCGGCTGTTAAGCAGCTTAAAGTAGTTAAGGGCTACAACAATATAAAATATCTTTCGTTCTTTAACGAAATGGGACACACGGGGCACGATTTTGATACCTTGGGAGACAGAAAGGTTTATTATCTTTCAATGCTCAAAATGATTAAGAACGACCTTCGTAAAGAGAATTTGTTCGACAATATTAAAATATGGGTTGCCGAGGACGGAGTTTACAGCGGAACGGCACAGTATTTTCAAAAGAATTGGGACAATAATCTTTCCGGATATTGTTTCCACCACTATCCGCATGATAATTCATCAGGTGAAGGATTTTATACATATATGCACAGTGTCGGCGAGTTACTAAAAGGCACTTTCAAAAAGCCTGTTTATATCACAGAATATGCAACGGGTGTATATGATGAAATTCTTAACGGCTATCTCAAAAATGATGATATAAAAGCAGGCTACCGTCCGTGGAATTGGGAGGATACAACCGCCTCGTTTTATATTGCTTGTGCCAACTCCGGTATTTCCGGCGGCAGCCGTTGGGGATATTCAACCGACTTTTTTACTTCAATAAATGTCGTAGGTTTCCAAAACTCAGATTTCAGAAACCATTGGGACAAAACAACAAGTGTTGATAGCATCAATAACGGACTAAAGTTCAGCTATTATCAGGAAGCTTTGTTGACAAACTATGTACCTCAGCACAGTGGTGTTTTACAGACCGATTGGCAGGGTGATGATATTCGTGTTTCATCGTTCAGACTGCCTGACGGCAACATAACCGTTGTTGTTGAGGTAAAAGAAGGCACGACAGAAAAAACACTCAATCTGAACTTTGATAAAAACCTTAATAAAACAATTTACAGAATGTCGTTCGATTTTTCTGTTTCAAGAAACGGTAATGCGACTGTACCTCCTTGCGACAAGGTTTTTGCCAATGCTGAAAATACTGTCAGCGATACTGTTAATAAAGACTACGGAATGTATGTTTACACAACAATGAAACCTATTAAGCAGATAGAGCTTAACAGTGTTGCCGTAAAAGCCGCGAAAGGCGATACAGTTAATTTTGCGGCATCGCTTGTTGATTGCAGTACAGCCGATGAAGTTGAGTGGAGCATTTGTGCCGCAACAAATAACGCCTCAAAAGGAACGATCGACCAAAACGGTGTTTACCGCGTTTCGGATAATGCCAAAAGCGGAGATACTGTTGCCGTGAGAGCACAGCTTAAGTCGGATGGTAAGATATTTAACAGCGCGGTTATAGTTGTAGAATAATAACAGCCGGGAGAAATGAGAATGAGTATTTTTATGAAAAGATTAAAAAGTGCGGTGTCGCTGGTTCTTGCGGCAATTCTGACTTTCGGCACGGCGGGAGCATTGTCTTTCGGCAGTGTTTTTGCCGGCAGCAGCTTTACCATAGCTTATAACGGCGGTGTGACTGCCGGCTATGAAAACGATTATTTTTCATTGCCTGACGGCGGCAATGTCTGGAAGGTCATCAATTTTAAAAAAGACAATTTGCTAACGGATTCAGATGTGGTTTATAATACTGTTTATGATAACGGCGGCTGCAATCCGGGAACGTATATAGATAGCAATACCGGGGAAGTATATCAGAACATTTCCGGTAAAGGCGAGTATGGCTATGAAAACGGTATTACAAAGTTTGTTAAGTACGGCTGTTCACAGGAAGGCAACCTATATTGGGTTGACACATTCGGCAACGGTAACAGTGTGGAGCTGATATTTAAGCTTAAGTCATACGCTGTTCCGAGTGCGTTTGCAATGCTCAACCGCACCGAAAAAGAGTTTCAGGCCGCATATTATGAGCTGTATGCCGGAAAGGAAGCCGGTGACGTTTATAAAGAAAGCAATAAAGTTGCGGTTTACGATTATTCCTCGGAATGTTCAAAGACCTCTGTTGCCGAGCTCACAAACCGCCAGCTTAATGTTATAACATTCCAAAACGCAACAGAGATGCGTTATTTGAGGATGAGAATCAAATATCCCGAGCCTCTTAAAAGCAATTCGACCGGTTTGAGCTTCCGTGCCGAAAGGATTATGCTTTTCGGTGATAAAACGCAAACAGCGGTCAATGATGACAAAAACGTTGTCAGCGATAATATACCCTCACTTCCGCAAAAGGATATTATGCATTCGGTTGATGTATTCTCCAACACAAAGCTGTACTCAGGGGAAAATCTTGAGGACGGAAACATAAATTCCGAAGCAAGCACAGACCTGCGCTTTGCCGAGCTTGCGGACGGTATTGCAAAGTATTACGACGACGACAGCAAGAGCTTTACTTTGGGTTATGACCTCGGCGCTAAAAAGAAAATTACTCAAATTGCGCTTTTTAACCATATGATATTGCCGCTGAGAACTTATAAATATGTGTTGTATGCGGCGGACAACAAAGATGCTTTGTTTAAGCCGGATAATAAGATCAAGTCTCATGTAAATGAAATCGGCGCGCTTCGTCAAATTTTCTCTTTTGATGAGGGCGAGATCGCAGCAAGATTCGTCGGCATTAAAGTACTTTTCCCGACGTTCGGCAAGGACGATTATGATATTACAAAGCTTAAAGCCGGTGCCGATAACAACGTTTATCCGCGCATAACCGAGTTCAGGGTATATGGTGAAGCTGCTCCGAGAGTGCCAAAATTCTATAACGGCGCTTCACTTAAATATGACGGACCGCTTCAGAACGGTTATTTAGGGCTCTTTTCCGTTGATTCCGGCAAGATAGTTTCCGATAAAAAGAATATGAGATTATCTCCATTGATGAAAACGGAAACAACCGCACTATCAACTCCGAGAACCTTGACAAGATGTATGACGGCAACGCAGATACCAACGCTGATTTTTACAGCGGCGTAGGCTGCACATTTACATATTCCCTTGAAGAAGAATATACGCTTGACACTCTTTCTGTAATAAACAGAGCCGAGCATAATTTACAAACTGCGTCGTACGCAGTATATGCCGCAGAAACCTACTCAAAGCTTGCGGAACCCGAAGCGTATATGGGGACCTATGAATACGATCCGTCGATTACCGATCACAGGCTTAATGTCATCGATCTCGGCGGCAAAAAAAGCGTGCGGTTTTTAAGAATTGACTTCCTCAGTGCAAATGCCCAGTACGATAAAGGCTTCCGTATCAATGAGGTGTTGCTGTACGGAACGAAAACAGGGGAAAAAGACCCATATGCCCTTATCGAGGATAATAAAACAGATGTTCCGAAATATGAAAATCAGCTTGTTTATCGCAGCACAAGCTTTAAAGAGCTTAGATTGGAAAATACTACGGAAAATACCGTGGGCACACTTTTCGGAATACAGTATCTTAATGACGGTAAGGCGGAAAACGACGGTGAATTCAGTGTTCCGAACCGTTTTGCAGAGTGGAAGGATAATAAGGCGATTTATTATACCGACGGCACTCGTGCATACGTTAAGATTATCTATGATTTCGGCAGCGAGGCTGACATCAGCAAGATTTTGCTTGTTCATCATCAAACAAAAGCAATAAGAACGGGCAGTTATGAGCTTTATGTCGGTAACAATGCCACAACGTTGTTTGATGAAGAAAACAAGGTTGCGGCATACAGCAATGCTGTATCACTTCAGCGACAGATTTTCTCTTTCGGCGGCACAAAATCGGCAAAAGGAAGATATGCGGCACTTAAAATTCTTGACCCCGTTTTTGACCACGGAACAGAGCGGGTAACTACTGTTGACAGCGATCCTGCCAACAACAATATTTATCCGCGACTGCTTGAATTCAGTGTATTCGGAAAGTATACCGACCAAAATTATCTTAATCAACCCGATGTTGAGGCAATTTGGGAAAAGGGAACAGGTAAGCCTGAATTCAGCAATAAGGATGTTGCGGCTCTCGGCAAGAGTCTTATTGCCGGCAAAAAATGTGATGCTAAGCTCAACGGAGTAACCAATCAAACGGTTATTGATTTAAGTGAGCCGTTGACTGACGGTAAGGTTGAAGGTGTCAAGCAAAGCTACGGCGGAATTTCAAAGCATACCGACTTGCAGGTTCCTAAAGTGAGCGATGGCAGCGAGGTTCTTGATATTATATATCAACTTGATGACGGCGAAACACCGTATGACCTCAGCAAGTTTCTCTTCCTGGGAATAGGCGACTGCAGCGAGAGTTATATAACGGGTGAATATGAAGTTTATGCCGCAGTGGATTACGATGAGCTTTTTAATCCGGAAAGCAGAGTATTCGCATACAACTGCGAGAACGACGGCTTGGCAAGAGGACACATTTTAACCTTTAAAACAGGACACCTGCCGCGTGCTTGTTACGTTGCGGTACGTATTATAAAGCCTGTTAACGGTGCCGTTGAGTGGGTTTATGCACGCGTTTCGGAAATTGCAGTGTATGGTAAAAAAGCAAATATACCCGAAACTCCGGTTAACCTTGCAAGCAATATGCCGCTTAATGCGTATTATAGCGATAAATCAGGCAAATTAACAGAGCTTTCAAGCTCGGAATTAACAGCAAGCAAGGCTTCCACCCTTACAAACGGTAATAAATCCGACAGTGTATCCTTTAAGCCGAACGGTAAACAGCTGCAGCTTGTTTACAATCTTTGCGGTGATATGGAAATCACATCGATTAAGGTTAACGGCAAAAAGATTAGTAAATATAAGATTTTTGCATCGCTCGACCTTAACAAAACATACAATGACAGTTCGCTGGTCTTCACTTCGAAAAATGCACAAAGCGGTGGAATAACCTTCAAAAAACCAACCGCAATGCGCTATGTTAGAATAGTTTTCGACTACTCAAACAGTATAGAGCTCAGCGAAATTGAAATTATCGGTTCGGATAGGCAGCAGCTTAAATACAAAAACCTTGCAACCACCATAAGAAAGCAGGATATCAACTTTTTCAATAAAAAGTACAACGATAACTCCATAACTTTCTTAACTCTTACCGACGAGCAGGCAAACGGTCTTGTTGATCGCGATAAAACCACAAGCTGCACGGTTTGGGGCGGTCTTGACGGACAGTCGAGCTTCAATATTTTAATGAAGTTTACCGACC
>USAR01000107.1 GCA_900552605.1 uncultured Oscillospiraceae bacterium
CGGCTCCAAATAATCCGAACGCTCATCGCAACCGCAAAAGGTCAAGCAGCAAAGCAAGACTGCAGCGGCGGCAAGCGCCGCACCACGCCTCAATTTTTACCCCCGTTTTTTTGACGAATAACGTTTTTTGTTAATCCGTAAGGTCTTGTTATCATTTTCCACCACGGTGCACGAATGACAGTGTCCTTTAAGCTTTGCTTGCTAAAGCACCTTAGCGTCTCGGTGTAATCGGTTCCGAATGAGCTCAGGCTGAAAATGCGCACCAATATAAAAACCGAGCCTGCCAAATATCCGAAAAGTCCGAAAAGCACCGAAAGCGCAAACAAAAACAGCCGCAAATAAAGCACCGCGCTTTTAAGCCGCGGTATTGTAAGTCCGCAAATGCAGCTTAAAGAAACCGCAATAAGCATAGGCGCGCTTATAAGCTTTGCTTCAACTGCCGCCTGCCCCACAACAAGACCTCCCACAATGCTGAGCGCGTGCCCCACACTTTGCTGCATGCGAATGCCTGTTTCGCGCAATATTTCAAAAATCAGTATAAGCAAAAAGCCTTCGATATAGCTGGGAAACGGCACTCCTCCGCGAGACTCGGCGATTGAAATACAAAGAGGGGTTGGCAAAAGATACGAATGATAAGCAATAAGCGACAAAAAAACAGCCGGCACGCTCACGCTTAAAAAGAAACAAATATATCTTAATACTCTGCCGATTGCGGCAAAAGTATAGTTAAGGTAATAATCATCATCCGATTGAAAGTTTTCACAAAATAAATATGGAGCTGTAAGCACAACAGGCGTTCCGTCAACCAACAGCGCCACTCTGCCCTCAAGCAGGCGTGCGGCAACAATATCGGGTCGCTCGGTAGTGCCGGTTGTCTTAAAAAGACTGTGCCGGTGCGGTCTTATCTGCTCGCTTATATAGTTAACATCCAGCACGCCGTCGATATCGATTTTTTTCACACGTCGTTTTATCTCGTTCACCACGCCGATATCCGCAACCGATTCCAGATAACACAAAAATATTTTTGTGTCGGTTTTTGTGCCGCTTGTAAGCGATTCAACGCAAAGGTCGGGCGTCGGCAGCTTTCTTCTCAGCTGTGCCAGATTGAGCATTAACGCCTCGTCAAAGCCCTCTCTCGGTCCTTGCAAAACCCGTTCGTCATTAGGCTCTGAAATGCCGCGCGTGCGCCAACCCTTTGTGTTTATAATAAGTGCTTTGCTGCTTTCGTCAATTAAAATAACGCTGTCGCCGTAGAGAACCGCGCGCAAAAGCTCCGCCACGCAGCCCTCGTCCTTCACCTCTCCCACCGAGAGTATACTTTTTTGCAGCACATCTCTAAGCGCATCGCCCCTTAATTCCGACCTACATTTAAGCATAGGTCGCAGCACGCACTCTCCTAAAATTTCGTTATTTATCATTCCGTCCATAAACAGCACCGCACATTCGGCACCGCTTAAAAGCTCTGTTTTTCGCACACGCAAAACTGCATCCTTTATAAACAAAGCATTAAAAAACGCGAGATTTTTTGATAGTGAGTGTGAAATATATTTATCTTCAAAGTTTTTAAGTTGTTTTTGCATTTTATTCTTCACCGCCCCAATGTATTTTTTCGCTTTTTGCGGCTTTTATGCAACAAGTGAACGCGGTGAAATTAAAGAATAACCAAGCTAACTTTTAAGAATAATTCAAACTGTGTTCAGCATAATATTACTGAGATTGTAACGGTGACAAAACATAAGCCATAAGCTTTCCGTTTTACATCCTTTACAATTTTATTATTTCTTGAAACCGAAAAATCACGGAGGTGAAATCTAATGCCAAAGAACGACTTTTTTAACGAATATAACGACGAGATACCGTTTTTCGGTGACCCCGAAGACGAGTTTGACAATGCGTTTTACGATGCTGAAGATGACCAAGACGACGATGACGATGAAAACGATTTTTAAATAAACTTTTTAAATTCAAAATGGGGACTGCCGTGTTAAAAGCAGCCCCCGTTTTGAATTTAAAAATCAGTATCAAAAGTACGACAATTGTGCGCTGAAAACCGTCAGCCGAAAGTTAAAGGCGCAGTTCCCCCGAGCGCGCATTGCCTAAAGGCAATTAAAAAGGTGCAAGAACTCTTGCACCTTTCGCCTTCCTCCCTTTTTGTTTTTTCCATAAGTCGAAAAAACAAAAAGGGAGGAAGGGCGCACTCGGGGGAGCCGCGCCATAAGCATTCGGCTGACTTAAATGCGATGAGCTTTAAAAACCTGCGCAAATGAATTCGGTTTCGTTTAGTGCGTGATATAAAAGACAGAAACACAGATAATGTTTGATTATTTTATAATCGTTACAGCCGCTGTGCCGAGCGCGCGGCGTAATTTTTTTTTACAATCAGCATCAGCGAAATTTGTCGCAAAAAAAGGCTGTATTTTGCAAACAGCCTTTTTTCTTATTAACAGTTTGAAAAGGTGATAAACAGCGGTATTCCCTCACTCCTGCCCGTTGCTTAAAGCCTTGCCAAGCAAAGCCGTCAGCTTTCTTCAGCTTTGCAAAGCTCCATTAAATATTCAAAAATACGCTCTGCCGACGAGACAGAAAGGCTCTCGTTTGTTGTATGCACACCCTTCATATCAGGTCCAATTGAAATGCAATCCGGATTGCGAAGCTTTTTTGCCAAAATGCCGCATTCAAGTCCGGCGTGAATAGTGCAAACGTCAGGCTGTTTCCCAAACATATCCCTGTAAACGCTTGCCGCTTTTTTTGCAAGAAGAGAATCGGCACGATATTCCCAAACGGGGTAAAGCTTGCGGTAATCGGCATTTCCGCCGTTATCATGGCAGATTTTTTGCAAGCTTTTTGCGAGCTTTTCGCTCTCGCCCTCGGCATTGCTTCTTATCATCAGCTCTGCCGAAAGCGCTCCGTCTTTTATTTTAACGCTTGCAAGATTAAGAGATGTTTCAACCTGATTTTCAAAGACCTCGCTTTGTTTTATAACACCGCTCGGCAGTGCAGCCAAAAGCTTAATTACAGCCTCCGTGCTTTCAAAAGACAGCGTGGTATTCGGCATTTCGGCAGCCTCAAGCTCAATTGAAACACGGTTTTCCATACAGCCTTTTTTAACTTTTTCTGAAATCTTTGAAAATGTGCCGATAAAATTATTACAGCTTGCAATAATAAGTGCTTCGGCATTTCTCGGAATTGCGCTGTGTCTGCCGCCGCCGACTATGTTGCAAAGTGTAATATTGCCGGAAAGCTTTTCCAAAACAGCGCAAAGCAGTTTTATTGCGTTATCTCTATTTGCTATATCCGTGCCCGAATGACCGCCGGCAAGTCCGCCGACCTTTATTCTGTATGCTCTTTTTTCTGCCGCATTTTTGCGGTTTTGGGAGGCGTCAAAACACACATTTGAAACCGCGCAAACACTTGTGTTAATGCCGCAGCGGAGCAAATATCCGTCGGCACAGCCGACTGTTATAACTCCCTCTTCCTCGCTGTCGAGGTTTATAAGCTTGCCCGCTTCTACCGCAGAAAGGTCAATGCTGTCCGCTCCCACAAGTCCTGTTTCCTCATCGGAAGTAAGAATAACATACAGCGGTCTTTTTATATCGCTTTCAAGCAACGCTAAGCACATTGCAACACCGATACCGTCGTCCGCACCAAGCGTTGTATCCTCTGCAAAAATGCTGTCGCCCTCTCTTTTAACCTTTATTCCCTCATTTTGAAAATCAAAACTGACATCTGTGTTTTTTTCGCAGACCATATCAAGATGCGCCTGCACCGCAATCGGCTCTCCCACACCGTCTTTAAACACAATAACATTGCTGTGCTCGTCGCACTCGGCGACAGCGCCGTGCTCGGCTGCAAAGCGCGCGCAAAATTCTGCAATTTTTGCGCAATTACCCGATCCGTGCGGTATTTCGCACAGCTTGTAAAAAATCTCCAAAACTCTTTCAATGCCTTGCATTGTTCGTTGCCCCTTTCGGCAGTTAGTCTTCTCCGACATCTAAAGACGGTACAAAAGGCTCCGGCAACGGCGAGTGCTCGGCAATGATTTTTTCAAGCCAAACCACGCTGTACCACCTGCCGAATTTGTATCCGCAATTTTTAAATTCTCCCACAACCTTAAATCCTAACCTGCCGTGAAAGTTTATGCTGTCATTTGTCAGGTATTCGTCGGGCTCTTCCGTATAAGCTACGCAGGCATAAAGGTTGGTTATATTTTGCTTTTTAAGCAGCCTTTCAAGCTCTGCGTAAAGCAATTTGCCAACCCTTAAGCGTCGGCTGTCCTCTTTTACATACACCGTAGTTTCCGCTGAATGTTCATATGCTTTTCTGCCGTAAAAATCACCGGCGTATGCATATCCCAAAATTTTACCGTCTTTTTGTGCCGCAATATATGGATATTTTTTTGCGGTATTTATTATTCGCTCTCTGAATTCCTCAACGCTCGGCACATCGTACTCAAAGCTTATCGCGGTGTTTTTAACATACGGAGCATAGATATTAAGCAGCTCCTCTGCATCGTCCGGAGTAACGGTACGCAACATAACAGCAGCTCCCATTATAAGCACATCCTTCTGTTTGGTTAATAAAATTTATTTTAAATGCCGAAAAGCGGCATTTATTACGGTTTTCAACTTAACATAAGCAGATATCGTCACGGCAAAACTTAAAAAATAAAGAATAATTAAAAATTATTCCCCGGCTCTTTAACTCAAAAAGCAAAAATGTTATAATTAAAAGGTGGTTGACGCTGCGTTTGCGGTGTCTAAGATACAGTATACCACAAGAAAGCAAAACATCAATACTGTATACCTCATATTTTTTAAAAAGGGTGAATTGAAATGAGTTTAAAAAATCAATACCTTGTTGAGCTTTTCGAGCGCGTTCAAAAGCGCAACCCCGGTGAGCCGGAGTTTCACCAGGCCGTTAAAGAGGTTTTGGAATCGTTAGAGCCGGTTATCGAGGCTCATCCCGAATACATCGAAAGCGGTGTTGTTGATTCAATCGTAGAGCCGGAGCGCATCATAAAGTTCCGTGTTCCGTGGGTTGACGATAACGGTAAGGTACAGATCAACCGTGGCTTCCGTGTGCAATTTAACAGCGCAATCGGTCCTTACAAGGGCGGTCTTCGTTTCCATCCGTCGGTTTACGAAGGTATTATTAAATTCTTGGGCTTTGAGCAGATATTCAAAAACTCGCTCACAGGTCTTCCGATAGGCGGCGGCAAGGGCGGTTCCGATTTTGACCCCAAGGGCAAATCCGACGCTGAGGTTATGCGCTTTTGCCAAAGCTTTATGACAGAGCTTTCAAAGCACATCGGTGCCGATACCGACGTTCCCGCAGGCGACATCGGTGTTGGTGCAAGAGAGATCGGATATATGTTCGGTCAGTACAAACGTCTGCGCAACGAGTTCACCGGCGTCCTCACTGGCAAGGGCCTCAGCTACGGCGGCTCTCTGGCCCGCACCGAGGCCACCGGCTACGGCCTGTGCTACTTCACCAAGGAGATGCTGGCCGACGCCGGCAAGAGCTTTGAGGGCCAGCGCGTTGTGATCTCCGGCTCCGGCAACGTGGCCACCTACGCCAACCAGAAGGCCACCCAGCTGGGCGGCAAGGTCATCGCCATGTCCGACTCCAACGGCTACATCGTGGACGAGAACGGC
>USAR01000108.1 GCA_900552605.1 uncultured Oscillospiraceae bacterium
ATGGGCGCCGCGGCGCGGGCAGACCGCCGGTCGGGGGATAAAAACCACAATTTCGGTTTCGGCTTTGCCTGCACTGCGGCTCTATTCTAAAAACTACGACTTCAGGCAACCGCCCTCAGAATTTAATTTTTGCAAAGGTCTTATAAAACAACAAACAAAAAACGGGGCAAGAAAACCGCAACAAAATAAAAAACCGTGCAGTAGTTTTCGAAAGATAAACACTGCACGGTTTTAATTACGATTACTTATGCTGGTTTACTTAAATAAAACAGCGATAACATCAGCTGCAAGGGCAAAAATGAAGAAGCCCAAAGCAAAATACTTTGTAACGCGCTCCAAGGTTGCGTCAACAGTGCGAGCCTTGTTTTTGCTTAAAAATGTATCTGCGCCGCCAGATATTGCGCCGTTGATGCCCTGCCTTCTGCCCTGTTGAAGCAGCACAACAAAAATTATAACAAGCGACACAACAAGCATAATAGAGCCGACAAGATATTGCCAAAACATTTGCATTGCTTTTTACCTCCGTTAATATCAATTGCTTTACTATTTCAAATTACAATATCAATTGTAACACAGCCGTTTGCAAAATGCAACATTTTTTAATTACCCATTTAAAAAAGCGATAATTGCAAACAAAGTTTCGCAGACTAAGCCGGCTGCCCGGCAGAATGGATTTAAACCGGATGCACCTTGTTTTCGGCATCTGCGTGTGCGGAATCAACGCCGTATTTTGCCTGGTTTCTCTTCTCAAAGAAGTTAACGGCAACCTGACCGAACTGAGCGTATGAGAGAACATCTTCCTCCTGCTCGCTCCAGCGGCGGCACTCCTCACGAAGCTTATCAAGCTCAGGCGGAATGAGATCGGCAGGACGGCAGTCGATCGGCTGTTCGTCTCCGATTATCTTCTTGCGGAACTCAGGGTCGATAGGTGTAGGCGTTGTGCCATATTCACCTTTAACAATGCCCTTGAATTCGTTGGTAACCATTTTGTATCTCTCGCCTGTGATTACATTGAACACAGCCTGTGTGCCAACGATCTGAGAGGTAGGAGTAACAAGAGGCGGGTTGCCGCAATCGGCACGCACTTTCGGAACCTCCTGCAAAACATCGTTAAGCTTATCCTCTTTGCCTGCCTGTTTAAGCTGCGACAAAAGGTTTGAAAGCATACCGCCCGGCACCTGATAAATAAGTGCCTTTGCATCTGCACGCAGCATTTTCGGATTAAGCAGACCCTCGGCGATATATTTTTCTCGCAGAGTTTCAACATACTTTGCAATGTTGTCGAGTGCTTCCAAATCAAGACCTGTGTCATACTCAGTGCCTTTAAGCGCTGCGACCATAGATTCGGTTGCAGGGTGCGATGTGCCGAGAGCAAGCGGCGACATTGCGGTATCTACCATATCGGCTCCTGCTTCAATGGATTTTAGCAGCACCATTGAGCCAAGACCCGATGTATAATGAGAGTGAACCTGAATAGGCACTTTCACGGTTTCTTTAAGACGTTTAACAAGCTCATATGCGTGGTAAGGTGTAAGCAATGCTGCCATATCCTTAATGCAGATTGAATCCGCACCGGCATTTTCAAGCTGCTTTGCGTACTTTGTGTAATAATCAATTGTGAAAACATCGCCTGTTGTGTAAGAAATGGCAGCTTGAACGTGCGCCTTTTCTTTCTTTGCGGCGTTGATTGCGGTGGTGAGGTTTTTGACGTCGTTAAGCGCGTCGAAAATCCTGATTATATCAATGCCATTTGCAACCGAACGCTGCACAAGATATTCAACAACATCGTCGGCATAGTGGCGATAGCCGAGCATATTCTGACCGCGGAAAAGCATTTGCAGCTTTGTGTTGGGGCAGTTCTTGCGAATAGTGCGCAGTCTGTCCCAAGGGTCTTCGTTCAAAAAGCGCAGGCAGGCGTCATAAGTTGCGCCGCCCCAGCACTCAAGCGAATGAAATCCTATTTTATCAAGCTCGCCGAGCATCGGCAGCATTTCTTCCGTGCTCATTCTTGTTGCGATAAGCGATTGGTGCGCATCGCGAAGCACGGTTTCGGTAATTCCGATTTTTGCCATTTTCGGCACCTCTTTCTTTAATTATTGAATTCAAGCAATCGTAACAAGCGTTTTGCCTGTATCAACAGTCTCGCCTTTTGTTACGCAAACTGCGGTAACTGTGCCGTCGTTAGGTGCCATAATTTCATTTTCCATTTTCATAGCCTCAAGAATTACAAGCACATCGCCCTTTTTGATCTGCTGACCCACGCTTACTTTAACATCAACAATGTTGCCGTTCATAGGAGCGTTAATCTTTTCGCCTTCGCCTGCAGGTGCTGCTGCGGGTGCAGGTGCTGCGGGGGCTGCAGCAGGAGCATGGGCTGCAGCGGGAGCAGGTGCGGCAGCGGGAGCAGGTGCAGTAACTGCGGCAGGAGCGGCAACCGGTGCTGCGCCGTTTTGCTCTTCAACAGTAACATCGTAAGTTCTTCCGTTAACGGTTATTTTAAGCTGTTTCATTTTGGTTTTCCTCCAAGCTTTATTAAAAATTAAAGTTGTATGTCAGAATGTTTTTTATTAAGAGTTGAAATGCGTTTTGTGCTTAACATATCAAGCGCAATGCTGAGCTTTGAAGCGGTTTCGTAAGGATTTATAACATCCTCGATAACGCCTTTTTCGGCAGCGGCAAAAGCAGAAACTTCATTTTCGCAGTATTCCTTTCGTGCGTCCTCGCGCGACATACCGTCTGCAAGCTTATCCCCGCACAAAAACTCAACCGCAGCGTCCGGTGTAAGCGCTGAAACATATGCGGTGCTCCAAGCAAATGTGCTGTCGATTCCTGCTGCACGGCTTGCAAATGCAATGTAAGCTTCGCCTACAGCAGCTCCGGTTATAACGGTAACCTTTGCGGTTGTTGCCTCGGCATATGCATGAGCAAGCTGCGACGCGCATTTAACACCGCCTGCAAGCTCGTCCTCCTCGTTACCGAGAATGCCCTCGCAATCAACAAATGTGACAACCGGAACAGAGAATGCATCGCAAAAACGAACAAAGCGTGCAATTTTCGTTGCGGCTGCGGCATTTATTTTCTTACTCTCGCAATTTGTTGCAACAATACCCACGCAAGCTCCGCCGATTCTCGCAATACCTACAACTGCCTTCTCGGCATAGTCACGGTAAAGCTCACAAAAGCTGCCGTTATCGGTAACGGCGTTTATAACTTCATATGCATCTGTTCCGTTTATTTCGCCGACAGACGGATTATACTCTGCAATGTAAGGCTCACTAAGGTTGTTTTGCGGAAGAAGTGTCACAAGTTCAGCCGCTTTTGCTAATGCCTCCTCTGCAGTATCCGTAACAACAGCCGCTGTGCCGTTTTTCGCAGCAAGCTCTGAAGAGCCCACTTTATCGTTCTTAAGAACAGAGCCGGCAGTAACATACATCTCGGCATCCTTAGCCATAACAACAATATCGGCCATAGCCGCCATAACAGCAGCCGAGCCGATGCAGTCACCCTTTACGACCGATATCTGCGGAACAACGCCGGAAAGCGCCGCCATTTCAGCAATGCAATCGCCGTATGCTTCAAGAGCCTCAACGCCCTCATCTATATGAGCACCCGAGCTGTTATATACACCTATGACCGGTGCACCGATTTTTTTAGCAAGCTCAAAAACCTTTTTAAGCTTTGCCGAAAGCACCCTGCCCATTGCGCCGTCGGCACCCTTGTTTTGCGAAAATGCAAGAGTCATAACGCCGCCCACTGTACCGTATGCACAAGCAAGGTCGCAAGCGTTATCGCCGTTTTTTGTGAATCTGTCAAGCAAAGTGAAGCTGCCGTCGTCGAAAAGCAACGAAAGCTGTTTTTGAGCATCTGTCGCGGTTTTTAAAGAAAGCTCTTCCAAACGCTTTTTGCCGTCTTCAAAATTCATTGTTGTTCCTCCGTTCTCTTTAGGCTGCAATAAGTGAGCGCAAACCGTTTTTTGCGGGAGTGATATGTCCGCAGCACGGTAAGAAACACATTAAAAATGCAGCGTTTATATGCAGAAATATCATTTCGATAAATCGGCAAAAAGATGTTAAGCTAAGGTAATCCCCGGCAAAACATCTCTAAATTTGACCATTTTATATTATACACCAAACATATCAAAATGGCAATATATCAATTGTTAATTTTTGCAATTTTTACAACTTGAAAATAAATTTGTAACATCTATCGATTTATTTGTTATATTTTTAACAAATCCGAGCTGCTTTATAAGCTCATCCGGCACCGTTTCTTTCCAAAAAACATCGGAAATGCCGCGGTTGGCAGCAATAAACAACGCCGAGCGCAGCATACTGTCCGCCATTAGCTTATCGTCCTGCGGCAATATTTTTATTATATCCATTTTGCCGTTTGCGGTTTCATAAAGCAAGGTGCCCAGCACCTCGTCACCCTGCTTTGCAGCAATCGCAAAACAATTGTCCGAAAAAGGTATATCTGCTTTTTGAAATTCAGCTTCTGTCTCGTCTTTTTCAAGCTTTTTAACTTCAACCATCATCCCTCCGCCTTTCTTTGAACGGAAATGTTGTTTAGATGTTTCATTTCCTTTTCGTTAAGCTCGCGCCACTTACCCGTCGGCAACATTCCGAGCCTTACTCCTGCAATCTCTGTTCTTTTAAGCCTGATAACCGTGAGCCCGACCGCTTCGCACATACGGCGGATCTGTCGGTTTCTGCCCTCGGTTATAATAAACTGCAAGACTGTGCGATTTTCGCCGCGTTCAATAATATGCACGTCTGCCGGCAATGTTTTTCTGCCGTCAAGCATAATGCCTGTGCAAAGCTTGTCCAAAGCCTCGTCCGAGACCTGCTCACGCACGGTAACCCGATAGCTTTTTGTAACGTGGCGCGACGGATGAGTTAACACATTTGCAAACTCACCGTCGTTTGTCATTATCAGCAGCCCCTCGGAGTCCTTATCAAGCCTGCCCACGGGAAACAGTCTTTCACCTGAGTCCTCAACAAGCTCCGCAACGCACTTTCTGCCCTGCTCATCTTTAAGCGTTGTAACATAGCCGCGCGGCTTGTGCAGCATAATATACATTTTTTTGGAAGTATTTATAACTCTCTTGCCGCCGATCACAACCTTATCGCGCACAGGGTCGACTTTATCTCCGAGTGTTGCCGGATGACCGTTTACGCGCACCTTACCGTTTTTTATAAGCTCCTCTGCCGCACGACGCGAGGCATAGCCTGCCTGCGACAAAAACTTTTGCAGCCTTATTCTGTTATCCTTCATTTATGTATTGTCCTTTACTGTAATAGTATCTTAAAATTGTTTATAAGCTCCTGCAAAAAATCGGGAGCATTTATTTTTTGTCTTTCAACATCGCTGCTCGCGGTGATATTCAGCGACCAAAGCTTTTTGCCGTTTAAAAAATAGTCCACCCTGCCGAGGTTTTCACCTTTTTTTATCGGCGCATACACAAACGGTTTAACCGCAATTTCATAATCGGTTTCTTCCCTTTCCTTTGCGGAAAGTCCGACAGTTTTCGGCGTTACCTTTAACCCCGCTGTCGGTGCCTCGCCAGATATGACCGGCACAGTCCGAGTGCTGTCGGGAATGCCGATAGTAACTTCATCGAGCATTGA
>USAR01000109.1 GCA_900552605.1 uncultured Oscillospiraceae bacterium
GAAACTTTTCTTTCATTGTTGCAAGCTGAAACAATGTGTTAAATTTAATAAACTGTATACCGGTGCGTTTATATATTTCCTCGGCACTGACATTTGCAAAAACCTTTTCCATTGCACCGTCTGTCATAGTATCACGGTAATGAAAAGGATTGTTAAGCAACATTCCGTCTTTATCGAGCAGCGCAACGTCAACTCCCCAAGTGTCAACACCAATGCTGTCAACCTCGTGAATTCCCGCACGGGAAATATTCAGACCTTGTTTTAACTCGTGAAAAAGGCGCAGAATGTCCCAATATAAGTGCCCGTTGACCATAACGGGTTGATTATCAAAACGGTGGTATTCTTCAATAGTTAAGCGACTGCCGTCATACTTACCCAAAATAGCCCTGCCGCTTGTTGCGCCGTAGTCGAAGGTTACAAGAGTTCTTTCAGCCATTAAGTTCATCTCCTAAAAAATATAATTACTTAGCATTACCGCTGTTTTTATACAGTGCTTTTTCTCTAAGTGAAATCTGTCGTTTACCAAGCTCAAAGCCCAACACACAAATACCTATTTTAACAATTATCGGAATAAGCATAACCGCAACACCGATCCAAGATAGGTCCTTTGGAGAATTTCCGAACACCGCAATAAGACCGTAGGTTCCGTGTTCGTTATAGATAAAGCCGTTAAGCAACGGTAAATAACTTGCGTTTACAAGGCAGTATATCGGCATTGTGAATGGAATCTCACCGAAAAGCTTTGAGATAAGCATTAAAAGAAGTGAAAGCCAATACATAAAGCTTGAATAAACGCCTATTTTAAGACCGCGCAAATCAAACTTAGAATTTGTATCGGCAGCAGCTGTGTTGTGACAGTGCGAGCCAAAATCCCAAGCAACACTATAGATCATAAGTGTGGAAACTATAAACATAAGAATTTGAGAAAGCGCCTCTGGGAAAGCATCGCGAGTGTAAAGCGGACTGTATTTGGTGCTGTCGTTGCTTTTGGGAATATCATGCTTTTCGCCATCTTTAAAATAATAGCTTTCCCCTGTGGTATCTGTTTTATTCCCGTCTTTATCAACAGAAGTAATCGTGGTTGTATATCCTATTATTTTAGGATTACCGGCAGAGCGGTATATAAACAGCACTGACATATAAATAACGATTCCGAGCACCGCTGCCATAAAAGCATTAAGTGCAATTTTTTTAGAAGCTTCGGCAACGTTTTTCGGTAAGCTTCCCGATTGATAGTTAGCAGCCATATAGCGCCTCACTCCGTATAAAAAGCTTCTTCAACCGCAGCGCAAATGCAATGGTAAATAGGAAGATGAAGCTCTTGAATTTTAAAGGTTTCCGTTTCGGGAACAACAATTGCAACATCGCTGACGCTTTTAAGCTTGCCGCCGTTACGACCTGTTAATCCCAATATAAACGCACCTTTTGCCTTCGCAACAAGGCAGGCGTTTATAACATTTTTTGAATTACCCGATGTAGTAATGCCGATAAGCACATCGTGCGGTTTTGTGTAACCAAGCGCTAACTGTGCATAAACCATATCAGGGTCAACATCGTTTGCAAAAGCAGAAAGAATTGCAGAGTTTTCCGTAAAGTTTATTGCAGGCAGGGAACCTTGCAGATTGTTTAAAAATTCATCTGTAATATCAGGAGACGATGCTTTCATTTCGGCTCTTTCTACACCGATTATCGGACGTTTTTTAACAAAGCCTTTCATAAGCTCGCCTACAATGTGGCTGCTGTCGCTCGCACTGCCACCGTTGCCGCAAATCATAACCTTGCCGCCGTTTTTATAACAATCAATAACAGCGTCAATAGCCGCAATAATATTAGCTTTAAGCGGCTCAAGCTGCGGGTATCTTTCAATCAATTCCTTAACTCTATCCATTGGTTTTCACTTAACCTTTCCTGCATTTTGCAATTAACCGCGCCGTTGCAGACGATATCGGTTTATATCTCCTTGTTGCAGATTACAACACTTAACCTAACGATTATTCAAACCGTAAACAGCCGTTGTAACAGCTGCGAAATCGCCCAGATTATCGTCTAGCTCTGCCGGAACAACCTCGCAGACCTCGGCCGAAAGCGAAAGCGCCTCTCGGCTTATAACCTCTTCGGCAGCAGCTTGCAGCAAATTGCTAGAGCGCTTATAAATGCTGCCAAGCACGATTTTTTGCGGATTCAAAATATCAATAAGCATTGAAAGACCTCTGCCGAGATATTCACCGCACTTTCTGTAAACCTCAATTGCGGTTTCATCACCTGCATCGGCTGCGTCTGCAATCGTTTTTGCATTTATGCCGTTCGGTGCGGTTTTGGGGTCATAATACTTAGGACAAACACCGTTTTGATATGCTTCAAGACCAAGAGCGTATCCAAGCTGCGCAAGACCGCCGCCACTGCAAAAGCCTTCAAAAGAACCGACCTTGTGAAAGCCGACAGGACCGTTCTCGCTAAGTCTGATATGACCTGCCTCGCCTGCGTTATCGTTAGTTCCCGTGTACAGTCTGCCGTCTAGTATAAGTCCTGCACCAAGCCCCGTTCCGAATGTCATAAATATCATATTTTCGCTGCCTTTTCCTGAACCGAAAAGCCATTCGGCGAGAGCACAGGCATTGGCATCATTTTGCAAAAAAGCAGGAATATTATAGCGCTTTTCCAAAATCTCGGTAATATGGATGTCGTCCCACATCGGAAGATTCGGCGGACGCATTATAATGCCGCGTTTCGAATCAAGCGGACCGCCGCAAGAAATGCCGATAGCATCTGCTTTACTGTCAGTTAAGAACTCATCAATAATCTCGCAGAATTTTTCAATAACCGAAAGTGCCGGCTCGGACGGATCAGTGCTGAATTTCTTTTTCTGCAAAACGCTAATGCTTTCGTTTTTAACTTCCGCATTTATAACAGCGCATTTTGTGCCGCCGATATCAATACCTATAATTCTTTTAGTTCCCATTTTGCGCTCCTTAAAATTAGCATGGCTTGCGATAATATTAACCTTTAGATGGTCTGCCGAATGACGCCGTATGCTTTATTGAAAGCAAAAACTAAGATACAACGATATTGTGCAGTTGTAAAAAATAATATGCGCTTAAATGTCAGTCGTAAAGGCCCAAGGTTTGCATAAGAGTAGATATATAAACGCGCACGCCGAAATCATTGGGGTGGTTTATATTATTGCCAGTAATATCTTCAAAACGTTTTTTGCTGTTAACATATCTTGAAACCTTGTTAACGGGAGCAACGGCAATTTGAATATTCTTGTTTTCTGCTTGCAACTCATAATAAGCCTGTTCGAACTTATCCAAATTGCCCTTTTTATATTGATCGACATTTTCGTTTGGAACTTCAGCGGAAACAAGAACAAATGCGCAGTCAGGCCTTTTTGCTTTTATCGCTTCCATAATTGTTAAGGTATCAATTTTGAATTGGTCCTTTCCCCTGCCTGCTTCATTTGTGCCAAAGCCCAAGAAAACAACATCGGGATTTTCGGCAATAACAGCATCGGTGTATTTAATGCCGAAGTTAGCTGAGTTAGAAGAACTGCAGGAAAGGTTGTGATACTCAACATTTGCTTTCGGGTATTTATCCTGAAGCTCCTGTGTTACCGCACGCGGCCAAGAGGGAGCATACGGTGCAATCGTTGTATATTTACCGTTGATATTTCTCGCCTCAACTTCACGCGAAGTGCGCTTTCTCGGATTACCGTTATTATAAATGTACGTTTCCGTTTCATACATTCCGCTTGCATTCCAGCCTGCTGTTATGCTGTCGCCGTAAAATACAGCGGTAACCTTTTCGCCGTTTTGCAGCTTGGATTTCAACGAAGGAAGCTTGTCGATTTGGTTTGTAGGCACAATGCCGTTCCATTTATCGGAGTGAGTATATGTAACGGAAATCTGGTAATTATGGATTTCGCCCGCTGAGCCCCAATTAACAACACCGCCGCGGGTACCGTCTTTATCGTAACCGTTAAGCCATGAGTTTCCGTCGGTATAAGGCGTAGTGAAAAATCTTGAATAATCAACCGAAGGAATTGAAGAACCGTTCGGAATTGAAAGCTTGCCGTCGGAAGTTAATACATAATCCTTGCCCTCAACATACAATGTTTTAAGGTCATAACTGCGCACAGCAATGATTCTGTCGGGCTTATAAATAAAGCCGAGATTTTCTATAACCCCGTTTTTCTTAATAACTGCTGCATTTTCTTGGTAAACAACATCGCTGTTCCAAAGTGCAGCATTATATGCCGCTTGATCATATGCATCTGTGTTTTCAGGTTCTAACATTTTGTACCTCATAAGAATAACATCGTAAACACTAAGCTTGCCGTCGTTATTAAAGTCGCCGCAAAACACATTAGGTATATCACTGCTACCTTTAATAACACTGTTTGCAAGTGTTGCAATATCGGAAACGGTAATTTTTCCGTTTCCTGAAAAATCGCCCTTAACCGCTGCTGTAACTGTATCTAACAGCACACTTCCCTTTATTAGTTTTAAAACATCGCCTGTCTTTACGGTATCACTGTCTGCAAGCACGTCACCATCCGCCGAATAAGCGCTGATATTCGCGCTGTCTTTAAGATTTGAAAGAACATATCCAACCGTAAGGCGAGTGCTCGGAACAGCAATGTAACCGCCTTTAACCTTTAATGAATCTGAAGTGATATATTCATCACTCAGATTGTCTTTAACAGTTGCGTTGTTGTCGCCGTAGGCTCCGCCGTTATCATCTGCAACAGCAAAACACGGAAGCAACATAAGCAAAACAGCAGCCATAAAAGCAGAAATTATTTTTTTCATAATTGCACCTCAAAACTCTAAATTTTTAACACTCTCAAACAGAGATTACTTTGAAAGAATGATTTTGCGAATTGCAGCAATATCAACAACATTAACCGTTCCGTTATTATCGTTGTCAGCTGCGGCAAACTCTGCTGTTTCGGCACTTATCGGCGACAATCCCGAAATATGCAGCCATGCGGATGTTAAATCGGTAACCGTAACCATACCGTCGCAGTTAATATCGCCGGAAATGACAACTGTTGCAGCATCGATCTCGCCGCCGTTGTATTTAACAACAGTGCCGGTTTTTACAACCTGATTTGACAATGTTTCGTCAACCGTTACCTTCGATGGATTGACAAAGCTTGTTTTCAGTACACTCTCGGTTGTGCCTGCCTTAACACCGAAAATATATCCTTTACTAATACTCAGCCCCGAGGAAAGCACAGGTTTAAGATAATTAACGAAATCATCGAGAGTATCACGGTGCTCAGTGTCGTGATCGCCGTAGCCGCCTTCGGCAAAACAAAATGCGGAAACCGAAAGCAAAACCACTGCAAAAACAATTGCCATAATTCGCTTTAACATCCAATATTCCTCCAACTTAATCTTTTTATATTATTTTACCAAAATCGAGAGTTTAAGTCAATGGCTTTTAGTAAAAATGTGCCGCATTATTTGTGAAAATTATTTTAAATACAGCTATCTGTATTTGCTTTTTTATATTGCTAATGTCAATAGTTTGCAGAAACAGCCCCTCAACCGTATGATTGAGGGGCTTTAAACATAATTAATTTATCGTTTTATTCGTTTTCGGTTTCTTTTTTCTCGT